>JARHZY010000074.1 GCA_029264655.1 Helicobacter sp.
TTGCAGTTTTTAGCATATTGATCCATATATACTCCCCATACAATATTAATCTATTTAATTGCAATGAATTATAGCATAATTTAATTTTCATGATATTAAGCGTAATTATATAATCAATATTATAATGGTTAAATATTTATTTACCCACAAGTATTTACAGCACTACATAAATATACAATGCTTTGTATTCTCATATAGAAGTTATTAAGATAAGATTCTATATTAATAATATTATATACAAGAAGCATATAACATCATCTATTATGCACTAATTTTGATAAAGTTTGCAAGCTTTATATATATTTATCTTATATTGGCAATACTCTAATATTAGAATCTAAATGTTCTTGTAATACAGATTCTATGGCATATAAAGTTCCTGTTGCACCACTAGCACAGCCACTGCAAGCACCAAGATAACGGATATACACATCAATAAATCCATCACTTGTATCCTTAATATCCAAAATCTCCATATCCCCACCATCCATCATAAGCATAGGGCGAATATTATCATCAATGATTTTATCAATAGCTTTTACTTTTTGCACCATAGTCATTTCGGCAAAGGCTATTTCACCACCCTTATCTGCTACTTTTTTAACAGATTCTCTATCCATTTCAGCACGCACTTGTGCTAAAATATCTACCAAGTAGTATTCTCTTTCTTCGTGTCCACCGGGTTTAACACAGCTTTTACAGAAGGCACCAGCCTTTGTATAATTTGTAATTTCTTCCACACTTTTTAAATCATTCAGTTTAATTACTTCCTTGATTGTAGAAAGACTTACTCTAGCACATTCACACACAATCACTTCATCTTCAAAATCCTCTGCATTTTTACCTAAATATATTCCTGCCGCTTTTTTGATAACATCATATGCCATAACAGAACAATGCATTTTTTGTCCCGGGACTGCAGGTGTATCAGGATCATCACGCAAAGCATGCTCAACATCAAGATTTGTTATTTTTACTGCTTCTTGCACTTTTTTACCCAAACATAGCTCAACCATCATATCGCTACTAGCAATTGCAGTCCCGCAACCAAAACTCTTAAACTTTGCATCTATGATAGTATCATTAGAATCTACAAGCCAGTATAATCTTACTGCATCACCACATGCTTCTGCCCCATAGTCTGCTACAATAAGCTTCGCACCTTTTTCATCTGCGTCTTTTTGTGTTAAAACACCTAAATGTGTAGGATTATCCATCCTTTCACTAACTTTATTTGAATATGCGTCCCATAACGCACCACCGATTAAGTCATTCTTTGCCATTTTCTTTCCTTTTTTGTTATTATGCCCCATAAGAGCTAGAAATTGTTCTAAGCCTTTGCACTGCTTTTTTAAATACCTCTATTGTATAATCAATTTCCTCATTGGTATTGAAACGACTAAGTGAGATTCTAATAGCAGTATGGGCTAATTCTTTATCCGCACCAATTGCTACCATAACTGGATTTGCTTCTAAATCTTCACTTGCACATGCACTACCTGTAGATGCCGCAATCCCTGCTTTATTTAAATCCCAAAGCATTGCTTCACCCTCTATCCCTCGCACACTAATAAGTGTGGTGTTTGGGACACGATTTTCACGCGTTCCTACCACAAAAACATCAGGAATACTCAATAGAGCATCTTCTAATCTATCACGCATTCTTCGCACTTGGGTAAGCTCAAAATCAAGAAAGTCTGTTGCAAGTTTCATTGCTTCTCCCATTGCTACAATATAGGGAACATTTAATGTCCCACTTCTCCTACCACGCATATGTTCGCCACCATGTAAAAGTGGGGTGAGTTCAACACCTTTTCTAATATACAAACCACCAATACCTTTTGGTCCGTGAAATTTATGAGCACTAAAACTTAGAAAATCCACATTAGCTTTTTGCACACTTACGGGAATCTTACCAATAGCCTGCACAGCATCAGTATGGAAAAGCACGCCTTTTTGTTTGCATAATGTGCCAATCTCTTCAATAGGGAAAATAAGTCCTGTTTCATTGTTTGCCCACATTATGCTAACAAGTGCAGTATCATCACGCAAAGCCTCACGCACTTGTTGGGTTGTAATTGTGCCTTGAGCATTAATAGAGAGATAGGTAACCTCCACACCAAGAGATTCTAAAAAGTTGCAAGTTGCCCTAACTGCTGGATGCTCCACTTGAGTTGTAACAATATGTTTTTTGCCTTTTTTGACAATCTCATCAAAATAAACACCTTTAATCACCCAATTATTCGATTCAGTTGCACATGAAGTAATAATAACATCATCTTTATCATCTGCATCAATGCCCTTATAAAGTTTCTCTATTGCATCAGTAATAGCTGGGTGCGTTTCTGTGCCATATTTATGCAAGCTATTTGGATTTCCAAATTTTTCACAAAAATAAGGCTCCATTAATGCCTTAATGCTAGGATCTAGCATCGTTGTGGCATTATTATCTAAATAAATTCTTTGCATTACGCATTATCTCCTACTTTAAAGTTCCACATAACGAAAATATACCAAAAGTCTGTTATTTTATTTCTAAACTTTATAGTTTTTAAAAAATATATTTAAATGTGTAAATATTTTACACATTTAAATATAGGGTTATTGTGGCTACCAATTATTGCAACTAGATACCATAGAGTAGCAGTTTATAAGACATGGTAATCTCGATAACCTACAAATAATTAATGTGTGCTGATAGACTATTATAAAATAGGTTAGATAAACTTACTTTCAAGAATAATAAAAAATAAATAGGAATTAGAAAGCAAGACAGAGCATGAAATATATTTTCCAAATGATGCTAAGATACCAAATATAAAAAATTTCTCTAGTATAATAAAGAGTAAATATAAGCAAAATAAATAAAACAATATGAAAAAGGATTATTTTTGGATATAGCATTTTTTGATTTTGATGGCACTATTACACGCGGTGATTCGTTTGCACTTTTTTTACGCTTTGTTTTAGGTAAAAAATTTTATATAAAAATGTTACAGAATCTACCAACACTCATAGCCTATAAATTCCATATAATAGATAATAGCACAGCTAAACAAAATGTCTTATATTCGTGTTTTAAGGATATGCAAGTAGAAGCATTGCAAGCTTATTGTTTTGCTTTTAGAGAGAAATTAGAATCTTTTTGTAAAGATTCTGCATTAGAAAAAATACGTTGGCATAAACAACAAGGACACACAATTGTGCTAGTATCAGCAAGCTTTGAAGAATACTTACGTCCATTATGTATGCATTGGGGTATTGACTTGCTTGCCACCACAATGGCAGTAGAAAACAATAAGCTAACAGGTAAATTTTTGCAGCCAAATTGCTATGGACCAGAGAAAGAAAGACGCATTAAGGCAAATTACAATCTAGCACAATATGAACATATTTATGTGTATGGTGATACAAAAGGGGATAAAGAAATGCTTGCTTTGGCAAGCCCAAACTTAGCTTTTTTTCGCGTATTCCATTAACAACTAATAAAGGATAAATATGCTTACTCCATTTAGACAAATTATGCAACAATGGCTTTATGCACCAAATAAGGGCTATTATACACAAAACCATATAGGAAAAGATGGGGATTTTTATACTGCAGTAAGTGTATCTAAATTTTTTGGTGGAGCAATTGCACGCTATATTCTAAAAATGCTTGATGAACAAAAACTTACATTACCTCTTCATATTGTAGAAATTGGCAGCAATAATGGCGACTTGATTGCGGATATTGCCGAATTTTTAAAAGCATTTAGTAATGTTGTATTTGCACAGAGCACTTTTTGCATTCTTGAACCCTTGCAATCTCTACATAAACAGCAACAAGCAACTTTCCATCATAGAATTACTACAAGATTCCAAAAGAATTTACATATTTATGAAGATATACATGCATTGCAATATGCGTTACCGCATAATATTTTTTTTGTTGCTAATGAATTATTTGATAGTATGCCTTGCGATATTCTTTATCAAGGCAATATGCTATATTTGCATGCCAAACAATTTATATGGGATACACCAGATTCTGTAATACAAAATTTTCAAAAACAATATGCAACACAAAATGCAGAACTATCAATAGCATGGGAATCTTTTATAAAAAATCTTAGCACATTAACATGTGCATGGGTATTACTTACATTTGATTATGGTGATTTTATAGCACGTCCAATGAATGCACGAATATATAAACAACATAAAGTATATAATCTTTATGAAGAATGGCAAAATGGCACACTCTTAGATTTTTTTGCTTGCAGTGATATTACATATGATGTAGATTTTAGCTTACTATGGCATATATTTAAAGCTCATAGTATAACGCAAATATGCAATGTTACGCAAGCAAAATTTCTCATTGAATTATGTGAGATTTTAGATATTTTTGAACATTTTGCACCGCATTTTAGTGCAATCCAGCTTATAAAACAAAAAACAAGTTTGCAAGGCTTGATTGCCCCAAATGCTATGGGTGAGCGTTTTAAAGCCCTATGTGTATGTAAGATATAGTTTTATATTATTACTAGAAGTTATTCCCCCACTACAATTATATTTTATAAATGTAAGCTATTTTATTGTAGCTTGTTAAGGCGTAAGTTTAAATAAAATAGATTCTATAAACCGCAAACTCTATAGATTTTATTTATCAGAGATGCCAATAAGAATATAGAAAATTTAAGAGAATATTGCCCGCTAAGAAACCACCCTAATGCTTTGTTATACTTTGGGCTATATTTGTTTGTAAAAGCTCAATTGTTTGTATTATAGCTTTATTAATATCTTCTGCAGTCATAGCGGTTTTTGGTTTTGGCAAAATAACATATTGTTTGCTTTTTGTGCCCCATTTTATTGTGTCATATTGCGAAAATAAACCAATTGTAGGAATACAAAGATTTGAAGCAAGATGGATTGTGCCTGTGCTTGGACTAATTACATAATGCATTTGCTCTATAAAGGCAGCAAGATTCAATATATCATTATCATTTTGAAAAATAATAAGATTTGATATAGTGAGATTTTTTGCATGTTGCCAATGTGTTAAAGATTCTATAAAATTTGCATGTATTTGTGGATAAGTAACAATTGTTGGTATGCAATTTGGGATTTTACCAACAAGTAAAATAAGTTCCAAAAATGCTTCTATTGGCAATGTATAACGTGCTGTATGGCTAAATGGATTAATAAGAACAAATATAGGATTATTACTCTCTCTCTCTCTGCAAGATTGCATATGATTATTAATCAATGATTTTACTTGTGCTTTTTGTGCTAATGTGGTTTGCACCTTCGCATCATCAAGACAAAGTGTTTTTATTTTTGAATCAAATATTTTTGGGTTGATTTTACGGATAAAGCATAATGCTTGCTTGTATCTTGGCATGCGTCGATATTTTGGTAAAAAATGTAAAGGAATTGTTTTGCAACGCCATGAAAAAAGACTTGGAATTTTCATTGTTGTAATAATGACTTTTGCATTTGTTTGCTCTAATGGTCGTAAATAGCAACGTTTGCAATTTACTAAAATAACATAATCAAGATTATACATATTAATAGTTGCAATATGATTTGCTATATCACTATCTATATTATGCACCACATCAACAAAATCGCAATAACGCAAAAGATTTTGCATTATTGCATTTCCAAAAACAACAACCTCGCAATTAAAAATCTTTTTTAATGCAAAAAGTGGTTCAAGTGTAAAAATATTATCACCTAATCCATGAAAAAATATATAGCCAACTTTCACTTTTTACCTTCATTCCATAAAATAATATTTATGGAATTGTAGCATAGTTTATAAAAATATGGCTATTGACGCCCTGCATAATTGCTCTATTAGTGTGCTACAGCTTCACTAATCCCAATACCTGTTTGTGCTCTAAAATCTTGCGATTTAAAGCCCTGTTTATCAATATTTGCACGTTCACTAGAATCTAACTTAGAAATAATAATAATAGACAAAAAGGCTATAGGCATACTAAAAATAGCAGGATGTTTATATGGAAAAATAGCCTTTTCAAAATGCAATACATCCACCCATACACTAGGGCTAAATAACACAAGTAACAAAACTGATAAAAGCCCGATTAATCCGCCATAAAGCACACCATTTGTTGTAAGATTTTTCCAATAAATACAAAGTAAAATGATAGGAAAATTAACACTAGCAGCAATAGCAAAAGCAAGCCCAACAGTAAAAGCAACATTTTGCCCTTGAAAAACAATACCAAGCAGTATTGCCAAAATACCAAGTGCAATAGTAGAAATTTTTGTAACACGCATTTCAAGCTTAGGATCACATTTTCCATTCATAATTACATTTACAAATAAATCATGACTAATCGCACCAGCCCCAGAAATAGCAAGTCCTGCCACAACAGCTAAAATTGTAGCAAATGCGACAGCAGAGATAAATCCATACAGCACATTTCCACCTAATACTTTTGAAAGTGCAATAGCTTCCATATTGGGTGCTACATTAAATTTACCATTAACAATAAATTCTGGATTGCCTATTAATAATGCAATTGCTCCAAATCCAATAATAAAAGTGAGGATATAGAAATAACCAATAAGCCCAGTGGCAAAAAAGACAGACTTTCGGGCTTCTTTAGCATCTTTTACCGTAAAAAACCGCATAAGAATATGTGGCAAACCAGCAGTTCCAAACATAAGTGCCAACCCTAAAGAAATAGCAGATACAGGATCGGGAAGAAATGTCCCCGGAGACATAATAGCCTCTCCTTTATCATGATTTTGTATTGCCATTTCAAAATAATGTTGTAAATTAAAGCCTGTGGAATAAAGCACCATAATTGCCATAAAGCTAGCACCTCCAAGCAATAGACATGCCTTAATAATTTGCACCCATGTTGTAGCATGCATACCGCCAAAAGTAACATAGCAAATCATTAAGATTCCAACAAGAATAACTGCTGTGCTATATGGTAATCCAAAAAGCACTTGGATAAGACCACCAGCACCAACCATTTGAGCTATAAGATAAAACACCACAACACTTAAAGCAGAAATTGCAGAGATTGTCCTCACCTTCTTTGATTCTAAACGATAGGCAATAATATCTGCAAAAGTATATTTACCTAGATTGCGGAATTTTTCAGCAATAAGAAAAAGCACAATAGGCCAGCCAACCAAAAAACCAATCGAATAAATAAGCCCATCAAAACCATTAACAAATACAAGCCCAACAATTCCAAGAAAGCTGGCTGCACTCATATAATCACCAGCAATAGCAATACCATTTTGCATACCTGTGATGTTACCACCAGCAGTATAAAATGATTGTGTAGATTGTGATTTTTTACTTGAATAATAAGTAATACCAAGTGTTGCTAGCACAAATATCACAAACATGATAATAGCAATATAATTAATAGGTGCTTTTTCAACATGACTAACATCAATACCGGCAGCCAAACATTGCGAAAACACACTATAACTCAATATGAAACCTAATGCTATACTTTTCTTTTTCATAAACATTTTCCTTTCCCTTCTCAATACCACAATATGTAGCATTTATTTTTATTCCTAAGGAACACTTAAATTACTTTATGTTGCAGTTGCGAGATGTGATAATAAATGTAATTTTAGTGCATATAATAATTACATACATAAAGACTGCAACATTTATTCACTCTATGCAAACTACAATCATCTTAAATATTAAGTATATGAATAATAAAATAATTGTAATTTATCATGAAAATTTTACCTATTTTATCGTTCATTCTGCATCTCTTGGATTAAACCTGTGCGTTCCATTTCCTCTAAAACTTCAGTTTGCTCCTTATCAAAATACTTATTTGCAAAGAGTGTATAAACGCCTGTGCTTACTATAGATAATACAATAATAAATACACCCAATATAATACCTAAGCTAATAGCACTAGGACCCAACCTATATCCAAGTATTTCTGGAAAAAATCCCACACTTGCAATAAATGCATAATAACAAACAAGAATGATTAAAGACAAGGAAAGAGAGAATTTATTACGAAATGAGACAAATTTATAAAATCTTTCCCTTACTTCCTCTTTTGATGCAACTACTTTGTCCATCATAACTCCTTATAATAAAAAGATATTTGCTTCCAAAGATAACAATGCAAGCAAATCTAATTAATAATGTAACATAAAAAATGAAAAAAGATAGAAAAAATGCTATATCTTTTTATTATTCTTTACTATAAGTAAATATTGTTAATTCAAGTTTCTAAAATACTATATATTTTTGTAACAATATGTTACAAAAATAAATTATACTACATCTTAAATACTCCCAAATAAAGTAATTTTATATGAAAATAAGTAATAAAATCCATGAAATATAAAAATGTAACTTTTTTACAATATTACATATTTGCATATTTTTTTAAAATATTATGTCCCTAAGCATCTTGATGGTATGGTATTTTTATCTTATATTTATAGTTTTTCAATAAAATTACACTCAATTTTATATCTATATTTACAAGATGCATAGCAAGTTTAATCAGAGAAATTTTTACTATGTTTGCTATCTCACAACAATACATGTAAGCATACATATTGTATAACATTTACGATTAGTGCATATTTTCTTAATGCTTAATAATGCCAATACAATAAATTAATTCCCACTTTTTTTTTAGAATAGGTTTATTGATTATATGACCTTTTACTCTTTATGTGCCTTATGGAAAAGATGTGTATAAGATTTTAATGCTTATAAAGATAATATATTACAAAATGATTATATGGAATTATGCTATTTGAAAAAATTTTGTTATTGCATTTTAACGATGAAATATTGCTGATTGTTGCCCTATTAGAAAAATAGTAACTTTTAAAAATGCTAAAAAGTGGGCATCCTCTATTACTACAAATATGTTGCTTTAAAATATATAGCACAACTTGATTGCAAGACATAAAGTATATTTTTTATAGCGATATATGCAAAATAATGAATTTTTCTTTACAATTTCAATAAGTAATCATATAGGGCTTATCGTTATTAGAGCAGATATATCTACAATAAAGATAGTGGGAATAAACCCTTATTATGAAGTTTTATAATTCATATTTGGAAAATCAAAAACTTCTCATATTTTTCATTCTATAAAACAATAGCAGAATCTTCTTGCTTTTATTATTATAGTAAGTGTTTATAAATATCTCATATTGAAAAAGTGTGGGTTTTCCAATTAACTATTAAGAGTATTAAAAAGAGTGAATCTTAAATAACTTTAGATAGCAGATGAGATTTTTATATGTAGTTTAATTCTTAATTTAATGTTTTAATTATCTAGTTAATATACTTCAATGTATTTCTATTATTTTCTATTAATATAGACTAACACAATCTATTGCTTGCTTAATAGATAAGGACTTTTATATAATTTCAATCAATTAAAAATAATAGTATTTATGTCCCAATATCTACAAAAATAAAATCTATTCATTATCAACAAGCACACTCATACCTACGCGTAAGCCTTCAACTTTTTGCACAGGACGTGCCTCTATCTCAAATGTCTTCATATCATAATTTTGTGTGCTAGCAGTTGCTTTCCAAGTTGCAAAATCTCCCATTGCTGCAATATAAGTAACACGGAACTCTATTTCCTTATTTAATGCTGGGACAAAACCTTTAAAAGTGCTACCTTTTTGGAATTTGTGCAAATGGTTTTCATCCACATTTAAACGCAACCATGCATCGTTTAAATCAAGCAGCATAACTACTGGAAAACCACTAGGAGCAAGCTCACCACTATGCACAAGAATATTGCTTACTTCACCATCTGCTGGGGCTAAGGCTTCAATATCTTTTGCATAAGCTTCTACTTCCTGCACCTGTCCAAGTGCTGCTTTTTCTTTTTCAAATGCTGCTTTTTTTGCCTCATCGCGTGTGCCACTCAATGCAAGCTTGTATTGCTGGTATGCTGTGCTTTCATTATACTTTGCACTTTCATAAGCCGCAAAAGCCTCATCTCGCCTTTGCAAACTCATAACGCCTTCATCATATAATTGCTGGATTCTTTTATATGTTTTTTGTGCAAGTTTAGCTTGTGCACTTGCAGCCTGCCACACATCTTTTGCAGATTCTATAGTTTCATCACGTGTGCCACTATGCACCTCTTTATTAAGTGCTTTTGCTGCTTCATAGCCTGCTTGTGCCTGTGTAAGTTTTGCTTCAAGTTCTGGGCTTTTAATGGTAAAAACTACATCTCCCTTTTTTACCACATCTCCTTTATGCACGAATATAGTATCAATACGTCCTGCAAGTTTTGAACCCACGCTATACTCTCTTGCACTTATTTGTCCTTGAAAAATTTGCTTTTTGGGGAGATACGCACGATAAAAAGTCCCAACAAGCCATATCATAATAAGTACAAATGCCACTACAATAAAAACAATAGAAGCTAACTTTTTTCTATCCCTTAAAATCTCTTGCAACATGCTTCTTTCTCCCTATCTTATTGTTGTATGGTAAAAAATGTATCAATATCATCACTTAATGCTTGCAATTTAGCAAATGCGACAATAATTTTATATGCCATACTTTTTTGTTCTGTATTTACAGAATCAAGTGCATTGCGTGCATCTACAACAGAATCATTGGTAACAAGTCCTTGTGCAAATGCTTTTTCTTGCAAACGTAAGTTTTCCTTTGCAAGTGCTATACTTGAATCAAGCGTTTTATAGTCTTCTTGATAAAGCTCAATTTGCTTATATGTTGTTTTTACTAATAATTCCATATTGCGTATCGCTTCAATTTCAAGTGCATTTGCTTGCATTTGCATGATTTTTGCACCTTGGTATTTTTGTAATCGTCCTTGTGGGCTTACAAGTGTCCAACGTGCTGCTATGCCAGCATACCAATGTGGCATCATTTGTCCTATTTTTGAACGACCATCATTAACCATAAAAGATGCAAAAGCTCCAACTTGTGGCGTAAAACGTCCAAGTTCTAAACGTTTTGTGTAATCTGCCATCGTAATTTTATTATGTGCTATTTGAAGTGCTGGATATGCCTGCAGTGTGCGTTCTTTGTAATAATCAAGAGATTTTAAAGCCATATTTGGATTAAGCTGCAATGATGAAGTTGGATTAGAATCTGTGATTTGCAAAATATTATCAAGTGCAAGCTTCGCTATATCAAGTGCATTTTGGGCTGCACGTCTTTTATTTTTTGCCTTATCATGTGCAACTTGTGCTCCAAGCAATTCAATATCAGCTATTTGTCCCAATCTATGCAATTTTTTTGCATTTTCATAATGCGATAATGCACTTTCTTCCGTAGATTGCAATGTAATAAGCATTTCTTTGGCAAGCACAACACTATAATATATTGTTACTAATTCTTCAAAAGTAGCTAATTCTTTAAGACGCAATGCCTGATAAGAATCTTTAAGTGCAATACTAGCAAGCTTATTGCCATAATAACGTGTGCCACCTGTATAGAGTGGATAAAGAATATTTAATGTGCCAATAACTATATCTTGTTCCAAAAGAGTAATGGGTGTGCCATAAACTTGCAAAAGTGAGACAAGCTGTTGTCCTGCTTGTCCAAGTTGTCCAGATTGCCCTGCGAGATTTTGTGCATCTTGCAAAAGTTTATTGTATTCGGCTCTATTTTGCACAAGATCAATTTGCAACTTATTGCCAAGATGCATATAGATTGCATTTAAATCAATTTGGGGTAAATAGGATAGTTTTGCAGCAAGCTTTAATTTCTCCATATTTTGCGTATTTAAATATTGTGCCCTTATGCCTTGATGGCTTTGCAATACATTTTGCCATGCTGTATGGATACTTATATTATTGTCTGTATATTTTATTGTATCAGGATTTGCTACTTGTGCAGCAATATAATCTGATTGTATAGTATTTTCTTGTAATAATGCGAAATGTGTATTTGAATCTATTTTCTTTTCATATCCAAAACATATATGCAATAAAAATATGCTTAGCACAGAACCTAAAACATATTGATAAATATTCATTATGAACCCTCATATTAGCCAAAAAAAGCAGCAACTATGTGTATATTATTTTGATATTGCAATTATAATTAATAATTAATAATAAGAAATATTTATGTAGAAAATTTTTACCTTATAAATAAAATATCATGGTCATATGTTACATATAAAACCCCTTAACTTATCGCTTACCATAATACATAAATATAGAATATATTCAATGTTAGATATTTTTTTGTTTTATTATGCCATAATTGTTAATTTTAATAAGGAAGTTTAAATGTTGCAAGATAAAAAGATTCTCATATTTGTAAGTGGCTCTATTGCTATTTACAAGATTTTATCACTTATTCGTTTATTGCGTAAGGAAGGTGCATTAGTCCGCATTATTGCCACAAAAGGAGCATTAAAATTTATTACACCATTGAGTTTTGAAACATTAAGCAATACTCCTTTATTACATGATGGCAATGAATGTTGGGCATATTCTTTTAGTCAAGATTCCACAACCAATCCCCCACAAAACCATATTGGCTATGCAAAATGGGCAGATATTGCCCTTTTTGCCCCAATAACTGCCAATAGTATAAACAAACTAGCACATGGCATTGCTGATAATATTTATCTCTCAAGTGCACTTGCCCTACCCAATATACCAAAATTTATAGCCCCAAGTGCAAATACTTTTATGTTGGCAAACCACACAACGCAAGCAAGCTTGCAGCTTTTAGAATCTTATGGTTATCAAGTTATTCCATCTGTTTATAGCTCACTTGCATGTGGCGATATTGGTCATGGAGCAATGGCAGATATTGAAACTATACTTTTTACACTAAAACGTGCATGTTACACGCATGCATATTGGTGGAAAAAAAAGGTTATCATTACAGGTGGTGGCAGTAGTGAAGCTATTGATTCTGTGCGTTGTATTACTAACCACTCAAGTGGCTTGCAGGCTTGTAATCTTGCTTTAGCACTTTATTATTTGGGAGCAAATGTCCAACTCATTAGCTCTAAAGTCCCAATTTCCCTACCACATGATATAAAAATTATACAAGTAAAAAGCTCAAGTGATTATGAAGTAGCAATTAAAAAAGCTTTGCAATCATATCAAGATTCTATACAATCAAATGAAAAAATCTATCTTTTTATGGTAGCAGCGATAAGTGATTATATCCCCAATAAACAAAAAGGAAAAATAAAAAAGCAAGATATAGGGCAAACAATGTCTTTAGAACTTTATGAAAATAAAGATATTTTAGCATCATTATATGCCCCAAATCTTATAAAAATTGGCTTTAAGGCAGAATGTGATAGCATGAATGCTAAAGCACATGCACGCAATGCACTTTTAAAAAAACAATGTGCTATGATGTGCCTTAATATTATTAATGAAGAGAATATGAGTTTTGGTAATACAGATAATGCATTTTATCTGATTACGCAAGATTCTGAAAAATATATACAAGGCACAAAGCTTGAAGTAAGTTTGCAACTTTGCTTTCATATCCAAACATTAGGGCTTGAATAACATACCAATATATTACCTTAAAGCCAAATAGTAAGTTTTTATTTTTGCATGCCTTTTCTTCCCATATGCAAAGTTTTAAAAATAAGAGTATTTTAAGCGTTGTTGCAAGGGAGGGGTGCTATGTTGGAGTGCTTCACACACAAATCAGTAAAGCTATATTATGAAAAGCTTTATTTTGCTACAAGCACAGGAATAGGTGATGAATTAATAAAGCTATTTTGGTGTGAATTAAAAATCCTATGCAATATAGATGATTCACTTGCTCCTATCACAAGCAAATCATATTGATTTGCTATTTCAAGCACAACATCAACAGGATTACCATTTTTTAGAATCTTTTTACATGCAATGCCTTCATTATTAAACACTTTTGCAAATTCTTGCAAAATCTCATGAGATTCCTCCTCTTGCACATGTTCTAGTGATGCATAATCAACAATACCACTTTCTGCTAGCACAATTGTCTCCGGTGTAACATGCAATAATGTAAGCTCAATTTCACTGCGTCTTGCAAAAAGCTTTAGAATAGTTGGGATAGCCTTACGGCACTCTTCTGTATCACTTACACCAAATAAAATTCTTATCGCATTTGCCATATTTAATAGTCTCCTTTACTTCACAATATGAAAATATTCTATAATTATACACTTTTATGCTAAAAAGCATATTAAAAAATATTTTATTGATGGAATGGGGAATTAAATAGGCTTAGTAAGATGGATTCTATGTCTGCATAAAACTAAGGACACTATATTCATATAACGATAAATATAAGTTATGCTTATTGTAATTGTTGCAATTTTTATCACAATAAAATAATTTTTAGTAAAAATATGCTACAATAATGCCGCATTTTGTAATGCAAAATTAAATAATCAAAGGAGTTGTTTATGTATAAACAGCAGATAAAAAAGGTAATGTGTATTGGAATATTAGCACTTATGCCAACTTTTATGTTAGCAGACGAGGATAATAATGGGAGTGGATTTTTTGCAGGTATCAATACGGGTTATACTGCTAGATTTCAAGATATAGTAACCACTGAACAACAAAATAAAAGCACAACAGAATCTAGTGTATCAGCTCCAAGTTATATTAATATAGGCGTGCAACTAGGATATAATTACTATTTTATGGAGCTTCTTGGTGTGCGAGGCTATGTAGATTATAACTTTGGCTTTATGCATAACCATACAAAAAGCACAGAAGCACAAAAACCAACAACAGATAGCAACGCACTTCAAACAGCACACGCTATTAGTGCAAATATAGACTTGCTTGTTAATATTTTCAAGTCTGATTCTGTTGCATTTGGTGCGTATGTCGGCTTTGGGCTTGGTTATGCCGCAATTAGCAATACAAACACAAAAAATAAAGATAATGCAGTAACCACCATTACAACCCCTATGGGTAATGGTTTTATCTTGCCAATTAACTTTGGATTAAATCTTACTGCAAATAGCCACCATCGCTTTGAGCTAGGGTTTAAAATCCCAACATTAAGTATAAAACATACAGCTACTACTCCCGGTGAAAATAATACCACCACCACAACGACACGCAATCTTATTACTACAATAGGCTATACCTATGTTTTTTAATTTATTAAGATTATTGTAGCAAAGCACAAAGGATTCTAAAATATGCTTATAGTTATAAGCATATTCATTATTTATATCTCCAATATCAATAAATATTAAGTTTTTATATAGCTAAATTATCACTTAAATGTATCAAAATCTTATAGAATTTTACACTAGCATTGCAATATAAAGCTAATCTCACATAGCAATAGCTGCTACTAGTATAGTAGCTTTGTATTATTGCTATATTATATTTTTAATAATTACACCATGATTGGGTTTATTGCAAACTCTTTTGCAAGGCATTAAATCGCTCTTGATATGCTTTTCTAGCTTGCAATGCCTCTTCCATATCTACTTTTTTAAATTTTACTTTATGGTTTGGTGGGAGTTGCCCCATTCTATCTAAATCACAGCTAATAACAGTGCAATACATAGCAAAGCCACCACCACTAGGTGCATCTCTCAAAAGCACAATAGGTTCATTGCCGCCCGGGGCTTGCATAGAGCCAACCGGATAGCATGCATCTGTAATATTGCTAGGATCACTACCTGCACCAAATGGTTGTGGTAAATCTTTATATTTAAACTTACGTCCATTTTTAAAGCGATAGCCTGTCCTATCAGCTTCACTTGAAACAACAAAAGTATCTTCAAAAAGCCCTTGTATAGAATCTTCTGTAAGCTTATAATCTTGCAATCCCATGATAACACGCAATGTCTCAATAGATTCTAATTTAATTTTATATTGTTCTTGCAAAGCTTTACCAACTTGCGGGTTTTCACTAAAAGCACCAATAGGTAGCACATCTCCTGCTTCAAGTTTTCGCCCTTTATAACCACCAATACCACCAAGCGGATAAGTTGAACGCGAACCCATAACAATAGGCACATCAATTCCACCTTTTACACAAATATAACTCCTAGCACCTCCTCGCAAAAAATCAAAGCTTAATGTGCCGCCTTTTGGAATCTCTACAATGCTATGGCTTATTTTTTTCTCGCCATTGACAATAGGAGTCATCTCTGCACCAGTAATTGCCACAAAGCCACCATCAGGAAATTCTAATACAGGACCCATAAGTGCTACTTCAAGTGCTGCTGCATTAATATCATTGCCTAAAAGTAAATTCCCTGCTTTAAAAGAAAATTGATCAAGTGCCCCACCCGGTGGAATACCTAAATGGTAATAACCATAACGCCCACTATCTTCAACAAAAGTTGCAAGTCCCGGATTAATTACTTTGATATTAGCCATGAAATACCTCCAAAAGTTTTTTATTATAATCGCTTGGATTTTTTTGCCATTCTTGCAATGAAAATCTCACATTCGCACTTTTTAGTGTGAAAGTGCCATCTTCTACAGCTTGCACCGCCTTATTATAAGTATCTTCATCAATGGGTTTAAACTTAATAATATCACCCGGCTTCAAAAATACCATAGAATCTTTAAAGTATTCAAGCTTTTGTGCTGGATCCCATACTGGTGCGGGGGTAATACCCATCATTTGGTATCCACCACCACCACGTACAGCATAAATACAACCAAAGCAACCACCATGCCCAATGGTAAGCTTAGGCGTATCAATACGTGCTTTAAGATATTTTGGCACTTCAATTTGCTTCTGACGCTCTACAAGCTGATAAAGCCATGGAAGTCCCGCCACAAAACCTATCATACTTACAAACCATGGATTTTCTGCATGTGCTTTTATATAATCTTGCACACTTTCATAACCATTAATTTTACTTGCATATTCTATATCGGTTGTATTTGGATCAAAACCTGAATTTTCTGCTCTTACCTGATGGTTATCTCTAAAACGCATGAGTGTTTCATGGGTATAGGGATCTTGATAGAACAATGGAAATTCAATGATTCTTGTCATAATTTCTGCATTTGTGCTTTGCACTTCTTTTTCTAACTCTTTACAAATATCAAGCACTTTTTGATAATGCAACACATCTGGATCAAATGCAATCATATAAGATGCATTTGCAGGGCAAATTTCAGTAATACCTTTAATATTACGCTCGCGTAATTTTTCGCAAATTGCCATCGCTTGAAAAAATGCCTCTAAACTCATTCCCTCTTCACTTACTTCTACATATAAAAATGTATCACCACCAAATGTATATCTAAACATACTACGCTCCTTCATTATTTTGCTTTGCCATCCAAGCTTCTAAAAAATTGATATGGTAGTTACCATCTGCAACATCAGAATCTTTAAATAAATCGTTAAATAAGGGTAATGTGGTTTTAATCCCTTCAATTCTTACTTGACGTAAGGCTCTATTCATGCGTGAAATCGCCATTGCTCTATTTTCATCATAAATAATAAGTTTAGCTACAAGAGAATCGTAAAATGGCGGGATAACTCTTCCATTAAAAAGCATGCTATCTACACGGATTCCTGCTCCTGTAGGATAAAATACTTCGCTAATTTTTCCCGGACTAGGAAAGAAATTATTACCCGGGTCTTCAGCATTTATGCGTATTTCAATCGAATGCCCTTTGATTTTTATATCATCTTGTTTAAACCTTAATGGTTCACCATCAGCAATACGCAACATTTCTCGCACAATATCAACACCTGTTATCATTTCTGTAATAGCATGCTCTACTTGAATACGCGTATTCATTTCTAAAAAATAAAAACCACCGCGATCTTCATCATAAAGAAACTCTAAAGTGCCTGCACCTTTATAATGCACAAGCTTTGCAAGCTCTAGAGCACTTTTGCAAAGTTGCTCTCTTATTTGTGTATTAAGTGCTGAACTTGGGGCTTCTTCTACAACTTTTTGCCTCCTTCTCTGCAAAGAACACTCTCTATCGTATAAATGTATTACATTGTTGCCATCACCTAAAACCTGCACTTCAATATGACGTGCTTTTGGTAAATATGCTTCTAAATACACACCACCATTACCAAATGCTGCTTTTGCTTCACTGCTTGCTATGACAAACTGCTCTTTTAAATCTTTGGCATTTTCTACAACGCGTATTCCTTTACCACCACCTCCAGCAATTGCCTTAATGACAACAGGATAGCCAATTTTCTCTGCCTCACTTAGTGCATCTTCTGCTTCCTCTAATACTGGAGAACCCGGTATTGTCGGCACTTTAGCTTCCTTTGCTTTCAGTATTGCTGCTGCTTTATCACCCATTGTTTTAATAATATCACTGCTTGGACCTACAAAAATCATGCCTGCATCTACGACTTTTTGTGCGAATGTAGCATTTTCGCTTAAAAACCCATAACCCGGATGGATTGCATCTGCATGCACTTTTTTTGCTGCTTCAATAACCTTATCCATATCCAAATAACTTTTATGTGCTAGATTCTCACCAATCTCTACAACTTCATCGGCTAATTGTGAAGCTAGATTGCCTTTATCAGCATCACTACAAATTGCCACTGCAAGCATATTGAGTTCATGTGCTGCCTGGATAACACGCACAGCAATCTCACCGCGATTAGCAATAAGCACTTTTTTAATTTTCTTAGGTTGGTATATCATAATATTCCCTTTCATTACTAGTATTTTTTTTAAAAGTAAAAATACTAAAGATATGGATAATAAGATTCTATAATATTTTAGAATATACTGATAAGCACAACATTTTTCTAGCATTATATTTCTATTTTGACAATAAAGCCTGCTATTAAAAACTTGCAAATATCTATGCATAAGTCGATACTTATAGAACTATCGCCACTCTCTACTATCTTGCCTATTCCTCAATCACAAAAAGCACATCGCCCGGATTAACAAATGCCTCGTTTTCTGCACAAACTTTTATTATTTTACCTGCTTTACCCGCTTTTATTTCATTAAAAGTTTTCATAACCTCTACAAGACATACTGTGGTATCTGCTTGCACTTCACTGCCTACTTCTACATACGGGGCTGCATCTGGATTTGGCTTCCTATAAAATGTTCCCGGAATTGGACTTAAAACTTCTGCCATAATTGCTCCTTTAAAAAATTTTGCTAGAAACTAGCCTTCTATATCTATAAACCATTAGATACAGAAGGCAAGATTCTTGAAATCTTGCCTTTATATATGCCACAACACAAGAAATTAAGAATCTATAAATTTTATAATCATCTTTATAAAAAAGAATCTTATATATCTTTATGTGGTGTATCATGTCCTAACCACAGAAATTAAGACTATGATTAATAATTTTCATCTTAAACCAACATATACTAAAATGTCCTACACAACAAACAAAAATCTATCTTTAAAAATAAATTTCTTTATCATGCAAAAAATAGAAACTTCAATCTTTATGCTATAATCCATGCACAATAGGCTTTTGTATTTTAATGCCATTAGCTTCTAGAAGTTTTTTTGTTGCCTGAATAAGTTGTAAAGCCCCCGCTGTATCACTATGAATACATACAGAATCAAAATCTACTTCAATAGTTTTACCAGTAACGCTTACAACCGTGCCTTCCTTGCAAGCCTGTAAAACTTTATTTGCTACTTCATCTGGTGTATAAGCCCTAGCTCTACGCACCATAACAAGTTGCCCATCATCTCCATAATCTCTATCTCCATAAAACTCACGCACATAAGGTTGCTTTAATTCTTTTGCCACATCGCATGTAATTGTTCCCTCCATGCAATAAATAGGAAGTTTAGAATCTATTTTTTGCAAAGCCTGTATTAATTGCATAGAAAACTCTCTATCTTTAGAAGCATGAATGTATAAATAACCATGTGGTTTGAAATGGTGTAATGTTCCACCTTCAATACCTATAAATTCACGCAATGCCCCAAGTTGGTAAATACAATCATTCACCAATTCATCTGGCTTTGCAATAATAAGTCTTCTTCCAAAACCAACTAAATCTCTAAAGCCCGGATGCACACCAATTGCTACATTGTTTTTAATCGCATGTTGGACAGAATGTCTCATAATATTTGGATCGCTTGCATGAAAGCCTGCTGCAATATTGCAACTGCTAATAAGAGGCATAATCTCATCATCAACCCCATCACCTATAATCCATGGACCAAAGCATTCACCCATATCGCTGTTTAAATCAATCTCTTTTTTCATAACCATATCCTTACTACAACAATTATCATACTAAAAGCATGAATTACTTTTAGTATAGAAAAAAATGTAAAAAGTTGATTGAATATGTATATTTTTGTCTTTAAAATATTTATCAATAATTCTATATTGCAGAAAAATATAATATTTATTGTTATTAATATATTAAAAAATTTCATATATAGTAGTTTTTTACTATATGTTACTTTTAGTATCAAATAACAGATAATTTTATATAAATGTTTTTCTATGTAAAGATTTCTAGTAGCATATGTATTTCAAATTATTTAAAAAATTAAAAATAATGTGTAACTATGTTTATGATTTTATTATATTTAATCTATATTTGTTACAAAATATTACATAAAAATTAAAAGTTGTTACTTAAATGACATTAATAACGACAGGAATGCTTTACAATAATATCTATATTTAGTATTTTTAGCTTATAGATTTTTATCATTCACTCTTTTATAGAATAAATATCCATGTATATTTGCTCTATAAAAATTATAAAGATTCTATAATACCTTATTTACAATAAGCAACATATTACTATGCATTATAGTCTTCTTATTTATAAAAAAGCTATAAATCCAATAAAACAGCAAAAAATGATTAAAAAGCAAAACAACCGAAAGTCGTATAGAAATATATCAATTTTCATCGCAACATATTTAAATTTATGTTGATATAATGTTTGGTTTTTTTGTGTATATTTTATACATTAAGGCAGATTGTTATATTGTAGGTTATTTCTGTAAAAATACATTTTTGCTTATATTAAACTTTCATAATGCATGATTAAAGTGAGTAAAATGTCGCAAATAAATGTTCTTATGTGGTTATGATAGATTAATAATATGCATAGAATTTGCATATTATTTTTTCAAATCACATCTACTTACAGAATAACATTACTCTACGCAAAGATAAGCAAAAACAAAACAGCTTATTTATAATCTAATCTAAAGAGACTAATTATCCATCTAAAAGACTTTAATGTTTTGCTAATATTGCCATTTGTTCTTAAGAGTTTTAGGTTAAAGAAATTTTTAGTTACACTTATTAGCTATGGAGTTAAAATTATAAGCAATATTGCTTATAAAATCGCATAAAAATAAATAGCAAATTGTAACACAATGATTTTAAACGCTTTGACTTACCACATTAGCACTATATCTTCCCTTAAACCACCAAAAGATTCCAAGCATTAATATAATGCCAACTATATAACCAGCAATAAGAGAGTGCATAGAGCTAGCAATACCAAAGCTTATAAAGGCTATTAATGCAGTTAAACTAACATAGGGCAATTGTGTTATAAAGTGGCTTTGCACCGAGCAACCAGCACCTGTAGCAGAGAGTATAGTAGTATCTGAAATAGGCGATGCATGATCACCATATACAGCACCAGATAGCACAGCCGACATAACAAGACTAAATTCAACATTATTAGTATTTGCTATAACAAATCCAATCGGCAACATAATAGCAAATGTTCCCCAGCTAGTCCCTGTACAAAATGCAATAAAACCAGATATTAAAAATGTAACAAGGGGTATTGCCACATGCACATTAAGGCTATTTGCTTCTAACCATTGTTTTGCTAAATGAGCAAGGTATGTGCCTGTTTGCAAGTCTTCCTGTATAATAGGTCCTATACTCCATGCAAAAACAAGTATTAAACTAGCAGGAATCATAGACGCAATACCCATTTTAAAAATAGGTAAAAATGATTGAGTATCTAAATGTCTCCATGATATAACTAAACTTACTAGCAACGCAGAAAAGCCACCCCAAAAGAGTGAAAAATTAGTATTTGTATTTGCAAGCATATTTATAATATTTACGCTATTACTAGCAAGATAACCAGTATATAAGATTAAAAAACCAACAAACAATATAAGTGAAACAATAGGAATAATTAATAATAATATGTTACTACTAGCTTTTTGATTTGTGTTTAAAAAATCACTAACACCAACATTTTTATTTCTTTGCATGGTAGGGAGATTTACTTGCCAATATATTGTTAAAAATACAGCAAGCAATGCAAACCAAGCATAATAATTACCCCATACACTAGAAAGTAATGTAAAAAAACCCAAATTTTCATCAAGTTTAGCCATAGTACCTAATGTATATGCACCCCAGCTTGATATAGGCATTAAAATACATATCGGTGCTGAAGTAGAATCTATTATATATGCTAATCGTTCTCTTGTAGAATTATTTGCATCATTTAATGATTTTGTCAATTGCCCAACCGTTAGGGCATTAAAATAATCATCAATAAATATAACAATACCCGCAATAAATGCCAAAAACTCCGAACTTCTAGCCGTTTTTACTTTATTTCTAGCCCACTTTACAAAAGCTGAAATACCGCCAGAATGAGAAATAATTTGAGTGATAATCCCAAGTATAAACAAAAAACCAAAAAGATAAAAACTAGAAATATTTATACTAGAATCATTGGTATCATAAAATACACTAGTAATACTTTTAGCTACATATTTTAATGAATAGCTTATAGATTCCATAGTATTTACTTGCGTATGAAAACCAATCATAAATCCAGCAACTAAAATCCCAACAAACAATGATAAAACTACCCTTTTTGTGATAAAAACAAGTATTATCACACACAAAGGTGCTACTAAGCTCAGTGCAGAATCTGCATACATAAAAACCCTTTTTCATAAATATT
>JARHZY010000009.1 GCA_029264655.1 Helicobacter sp.
TTTTTTCATGACTATCCTTAATTTGAAAATATTTGATAGCATAATTGCTATCTATTTGTGGTTTTACAAAATACAAATCAAGGTTTAATGTTTTGTGTTTAGCCCAAGTTGCCCTATGCGATAAAGTGCAAAATCATATTTAATCGGATCTTTAGGATCAAAAGACTTTAGTGTATTTGTAATTTCTTGTGCTGCTTTAAGGCTGTAAGTTTTTGTTTTGCAGAGCCCAAGTTGCTTTGAGATTCTGAATGTATGTGTATCAAGTGGTAAAATTAATTTGTCTGTATCAACTTCATTATTCCATAATCCAAAATCAAGATTATCGCACCGCACCATCCAACGTAAAAACATGTTATAACGTTTTCGCGGAGATTGCATATTATTAGGATTGCCAAATAGGAATTGCAAGCCATAGCTTTGTGTATTATGAGTATGCATATAGTCTTTAGCGAGTTTTTCAAGATATCTAATCCCATCAAGCACATCATATCGTTTATAATAGGCTTCTAAAAACAATGCTTTAATGCCACCTTTTTTTATAAAATCAGCAATAATAAGGAAACACATCCTTGTGTCTTCACGAGTTTGGAATCTATAATAGGGAAATGCTTGCAAGGGCATATTATGTATTAAATCATTATCAAGCAAACATGTAAATGGCATCGTAGCAAGGTTTTTGACAATCATTTTTGCATTACCATAGGCATACAATGCACAAAGTAAGCAAAGTGCATCAAAAGCAATAAAATCTCTATGCTGATAAGCAATTTGCAGGGGGTCTGGATATGTGCATAAATATTCTTTTGCATTAAAATATGTATAATGCATATCTAAAAATTGTTGGAGTGTATATGCTTTATTATCCATTATATTCCCTTAACAATAAATTGTATCATTGTTGTATCCTCTTATTTTATGGGCAACCAATAAAAAATAATATTTTAACAAGAGCTCTTGACTTTTTGTAAATATTTGTCTATAATTCTATCTTTACTTGTTATTTATTCCGGATTAGCTCAGCGGTAGAGTAGGTGGCTGTTAACCACTTGGTCGCAGGTTCGAATCCTGCATCCGGAGCCATTCTACAGCATGATTTATCTCCATTTTATTTTTACTTTTTATTGTTATAAAACATTATGTATATAATATATTATATTGGTATGTAATTATATTGAAAATTATGTAATGAGTATATAAAAGCAACCCTATGTTTTAATGAGCAAAGGTTGCACAGAAGCTACATACAATTAGATTATAAAAAGTCAAAAACTCTAGGTATTTGCCATTTTTATTTTGAAAACTGCATATGTAGCAAGCAGTGATTATTGTGCTGGGACAACAGAAACTTTTTTTCTATGTTTATCTTTTTGTTGGAAATACACAATACCATCAATAAGTGCGTAAAGTGTGTGGTCTTTACCCATACCTACATTATTACCTGCATGCACCTTTGTGCCTCTTTGTCTTACAATAATATTGCCTGCACGCACAAATTGTGAGCCAAATTTTTTAACGCCAAGCCGTCTTCCCGCAGAATCTCTATTATTCTGTGTGCTTCCCTGACCTTTCTTGTGTGCCATTTAATGCTCCTTATTTACTAATATTTATGACTTTTACACGCGTAAAATCTCGTCTAAAGCCTCGTTTTGTTTTGCTATCTTTACGTCTTCTTTTTTTGAAAGTAATGACTTTTTTGCCTCTACCCTCGTTAATAACTTCTAATTCCACTTTTGCATTTGCAATAAATGGAGTGCCTACTACCAAATCCTCACCATTAACAATGGCAAGAACTTCTGTAATCTCAAGCTTTGACTTTGGCTCAAGGCTTAATTTATCAAGCAGTAGAATATCTCCTACTTTCGCCTTGTATTGCTTGCCTCCGTTCTTAAATATAACTTGCATAGCTATCCTTATAAAAAATATAAAGCCTGTATTATACTATAAAATTTTTACTTTTAGCTTAAATAGGTTAAAATTTACATGATTTACAAAGATTTTTTATAGAAAAGGTAAGGAGCAGTATTGTGGGAATTGAAGGCATAGAAAATGAAGTAATGCAGTGCTTGCTCCACTTAATATACCATGTAATATCGCACCTAAAATACTACCTAATATTTTATTTGGTTGCATTGCATAGAATCTACCTATAAGACTTGGTTTATAATAATCATAAATTCTTAGAAAAATACAACCACACAAGGCTTGGATAACATAAGCTTGCCATGTTGTAAAAATAAATAGACATGCACAAAAACAACTCATCATAAAATGGATTATTGCAAACTCATGAATGATTGGTTGTGTTGCAACTTCATTATTACTTGTTTTAGAATCTTGTGTTGTATGAGTATCTATTGATTGCATATTGCGATAAAGATATGTAGCTAAAAAGATACTAAGTAGTAGAGCAGTTTCTTTGTTGTGTAATACAATAGGATATAGAAGCAAAAAACCAAATATATTTGCAATGCTTTTGCGTAACCATAGGGGTTTGATTTTATGTAAAATGTAAAGATTCCATAATAGCATGGCATATTCTTTTGGTGTTTAGTTTAGTGAAGTGGTTTGATAGAGTTGCATAAGCTTGAGATAAAATTCTTCTTCACCACTATTTTGTATAATACCGCTTGATGGAAGAATATCATAATATAATCTATCTAAATCTTTGAATCTATGTGGGAATAAAGAAGAAAGTAAAATAGCAGAGATTTGCCTTCTTACAAGCATAGCTGGCGGTAAAAGCCCTAATCTAAAAAATTCAATAAAAGATTCTGCATTGTAATTAATATGATGATGGTGTCCGTGTGGGCAAGTATGAATTGAAACTAAAGTTTTGCATACATCACAATATACATATTCAGGTAAAATCTCTACATGGATACGCATACCTGTTAATGAGTCAAAAATAGAATGCACTTCATTGTCAAGATAATACACAGATAATCCGCGATTATTTTCACCAACAAGCAGTTTATTGCAACCAAAGTTTCTTGCAACAATTGCATTCATAATCATGCGGTTTTGCCCTGCATACAAATATGTATCATCATGTGGGATAATAATAACGCGTTCTTTCATTAAATAATTGTCTATTAAAAATTCCATACATTTTAAACGCAAATTATAGTCAATCAAATCGTTTTTATGTGGTTTTAAAAGAAATATAACAAGTAAGTCGCATTCTTCAAGAGCATCACGCATAATTTTTTCATGGATTCTATGTAAAGGGGATGCACTCATAACAATACCAGCAATTTGCTTTGCACTTAATGTTGCTATGCGTTGGGCTAGTCGCTTTTTATGTTTTACAATTTCATTTGTTTCAAGTGTATATTTACCGCTTACACAAATATCACCAATACGAGATTCTACTTCTTGAATGCGTTTTGAAGCAAAATCGCCACCCATAATTTTATGAATACGTTCTTGTTTATTGATTGGAAATATAGAATCTACAATAATACTACCAGACTTTTTACCATCTGTAATAAGTTCAAGTTTATCCCCTTTTTTTGCTTTTTGTAATACTTCATTGTTGCGTTTTCCGCTTGGGCTTAAAAGAAATGGGCAAGGGTAGCTTTGGTCTTTGTGCATACCGCTTGCATTAACGACTTTCATTTGTGCTTCATTCATTAATTCTGTTACAGGATAAAGTAAGCCTTCTTGGGCAAGATTAAGCACAGAGATTGCTTCTTTATCAATATAAAGTTGTTTATTTTTTTCTTGCGATGCCATATTTTTTCCTTTTTTCCCATAAACTCTTACGACTCATACCAAGCTTTTTTGCTAGTTCTACATCGGGGTATCGCCCTTCAAACTTTGTAATAACGATTCTTTCATATTCTCTAATAGAAAGGATTTCACTACCAATTTCTAGGTTATTCGCCATATTTGTAATATCTACAATATGTGGAAAAGCCACCATATCATCTGAAATCATGGAGATAATAAGACGATAGTTTGCCATTCTTTCTAAAAATTCTTTTTTTTCTTGTTTTTTTAGATTCTCACAATTTGTAATGTAATAGACTTTATTTTTTTGAAATTCATATTCATTCCATGCAATACTCTTAAGACTAAGAAATTCAAAGCGGAGTTTGCGTTCAATAGCATATTTCATGGCATAAATATCCGCACTTCTTTGTGAGCTTGCTTTAATGAGAATTGGGGGATTATATTGTGGTAGAGTTGGCGTTTGTAGCTCATTTTGTATAAAAGTAAAATAGTTCTTAAAGAATTTAATATCTTCAGCAAGCTCCTTAAAACCTCTATAATGTTCTATTTTACGCACAAGCTCATCCATAATAAAAGGCTTAATGATATAATCCTTTGCACCCATTTTCAGAGGCTTTGATACATTATCATCGCTCACATAAGATACCATGAGAATAATAATAGCATCTTTATGGGTTTCAATAACACTACGATAATCTGCTGTGCTTGTTGATAATAATACAATATCATAACCATTTCTATTTATTGCTTCTTCAAGTGATGAAGTAATAAATGAGACATGTCCGCCATCTGCTAATTTACTTGCAATGCTTTGTGCTAAATAAGTTTCGCTTTCAATAATCAAAACATTCATACACATCCTTTTCTTAAATTTAATCAAATTTTCTCGCACGAAGTTGCACAACACTTTGGGCTAAAACGCCTTCTTTTCTCCCAATAAATCCTAAGCCTTCTGCTGTGCTTGCTTTTATATTAACACGCATTTTTGGAAGATAGAGTATATGTGCTAACATTTCTTGCATTTGTG
>JARHZY010000175.1 GCA_029264655.1 Helicobacter sp.
ATAGTGCTACAAAATCAAAGCTTTATGGCACAAAGGGGGATTTGCATACAGGCTTTAACCATAATCTTTTGCATGAAATATTAAAAAACACTAAACATAAGTTTTTACTCACCTATGATAATAGCACTTTTATAAAAGAGCTTTATAAGGATTTTCATATCACAGAATGGAGCTTACAATATGGAATGAATAATTTTAAACAAGATAAAGCAAAAATAGGCAGAGAGCTTTTGATAAGTAATTTTAAATAAAGTGTTAGTAGAGAATTACATATTTTAATACATATGCAAAAATAACTAGTATTAAGATAAATTTTAAAAACAAGATTATGTATAGCTTTTAAACAAACTCTTATTTAAGGTGAATTTTTGGTTGGATTAAGCTAAATTAATGTATAATATCTTTTTCAATAAAAAAAGGATATTTATGTTAAACAATAAGGATAACTTCATTAAATTTCTTAAAAATTTATTTAATGTAAAAATATATACCTATAACAATGGGGGGGGGGGGGTAACGCGCTTAAAAATAATAAAAAGAAATGTAGAACAATAAATATTTGTATAAATTTATTTGCATGTATATCTAATAAAGGTGATTATCATGCAAAATAAATCATTAAAGAAAGCATGTATAGTTGCAGGTAATGGACCTAGTTTAAAAGAAATTGATTATTCATTAATGCCATTAGATTATGATGTGTTTAGATGCAATCAATTTTATTTTGAAGATAAGTATTATTTAGGTAAAAATGTAAGTTTTGCTTTTTTAAATCCAAGTATTATGTTTCAGCAATATTATACTTTTTATAATTTACACAAAAAAAATGAATATATCATATATGATATAGTTGTATCGGGTGTTAGTTATTATGATATTGTGAATGTAGATAAAGATTTTTTTTTGTATATGATTAATGGGATTAATTTATATAAAAAACTTAAATATTTTGTTAATTTTGTGAATTTTCATAGAATCTATAATTTTTGTTCTATGACTTCTGGTGTATATATGTGTGCTGTAGCCATTGCACTAGGATATAAAGAAATATATCTTTGTGGCATAGATTTTTATGATAAATCAAAAGATTTTTATGCATTTAATACAGAAAAAACAAATTTATTGAATTTTGATAAAAATTTTAGTAAGCATCATTACAAAGATAGCTCTCATAATAAGCAGTATGATATAGAATGTTTAATATTCCTACAAGACAATTACAATTGCAAAATATATAGCCTATGCCCAAATAGCCCATTGTCAGAGTATATTAGCTTAGCTCCAAAAACTAACAATACCTTTATTATTAAAGATAAACCAAATGGATATATAGATGATTTAATGATACCAATTGATAGGGTATATAATAAAACAATAAATACAAAACACAATAGATTAAAAAGCAATTTTTATTATAAAGCATTTAAAGATTTATTTAGATTACCTAGTGATATAAGGTATTATTTAAAAAATAAGTTACAAAATTAGTATAAAAGCTTATCTTATAGCAAATGTTTTGATAATAAAGTTAGTTTTTATTAAATAAGCATAATATTAATGTTATATATATCTTTTACAACTCATCAATGAATATGTGAATATAACATTATGATATAATTTTATAATTTTTATATGATTTTAAAATTAACATAATTTAGAATATATTTAAGGATATACATATCCTTAAAAAAACAAAAAGATTCTAATTTTTGTGAGTGGTTCTATTGCTATATACAAAGTTTTATTTCTTATTCATGCTTTGCGTGTTACCTTATACAAAATAAATTTATATTACTCTTTTTAGAATCTTTATTTATAAAACACTATTCCAAAACATACACTAACAGAGAAACAATACTAAATATATTGTAATATGCTGTAAATTTTGCAAACAATATAAAATTACAAAGCACATAAAGAGCATGGTCTTGTTTTTACATAGAAAATGAAATGGCTAGTAAATATATTTCATATCAGATAAAGCGATATTTAATAGTAAAACCTCATCGTAAAAATAAAACAATAGATTATAAATGTTATTTTATATCTCAAAAATAAAAGTAGTTCCATCTTTATAATACTTAGAAGTTTTTTGAAAAATACACCAAGCATAAAAATTTATAGGTTTTCTATGAAATCATAATACAATAAATAGTAGAGATTATATATAATTAGCTTTACTTGCAATATGATATTTAACGTTTTTGGGATTGCAATGTGCCAATTTCATCACCCATTTTAACAACATGCCCAGCTTTTACATTCCAATTTGCCTCTGCAATTAAAACAATTGTGGAACCCATTTCAAAAAAACCTATCTCATCACCGGCACGCAATACAATTGGTTGTTTATAGCTATAGATGCAATCACCATTTTTTGCATTTGTTTGGATTGATTTGTCGAAAAGAAATTGCATTTTGCCAACATTGAGAGCACCAACTGCTACATAATACATAATACTTTGATTATAATTGCACCGCATTTTTAACACAACGCGTTCATTTTGCACAAATAAATTTTCATTTTTATACAAGCTTGCATAATTAACAGGTAATAATTTTCCAGAAAAATAACGCGCTTCTAAAATCTCTAAATCACATGGAGCATGATAATGATGGTAATCGCGTGGAGAAAGATAAAGATTTAAAAAACTATATGTAGCAAAATCATGCCCTATTTCACCAAGCAAATCAGCCACCTTGTAACTTTTTCCTTTAATTTGCAAAGCCATCTCTTGTGCAATATGCCCAGATTCAGTAATGAGCGAATCAGTCGGGCTAATAAGATTAAATGGTGTAGTTTGCAAAAGACGTTCTTTTTTTAATGTGCGTGTAAAAAGTGCATTCAGGGTTGGATAGGTTTCTAAACACTCAAACTCATCTAAATTAATCTTAAAATAATCAACATAAAAGCGATTAATTGCATATTGCATACTTTTTGGGAATCTTGTATGGGCAAATAACCCAAACAATCGCGAAATAACATTGGTTGATAACACACATATCCTTTTAAAAAAGTAAATAAAATTATAGCATATACACAAAAAAATATAGCTTTTTACTTGCGATATTTAGTTAGCCTATAAAGTTTATAAAATTTTATCTAATTCTTTTTATATTGTTGTAAATCTTAATATCATGCTAAACAATAAAATCTTATTTATACTGCACTATTTATTCTGCAATAATCGCACAAGGAATTTATATGTTTCCTGCCCTACTTGCACTTGAATTTGCATATCCCCAGCCCTTAGACTACCATAAGGAATAAGTATAAAACCCCCCTTAACATCATGTTTATGTAGTGTATTTTTGCGTAAATAGTGTGCAATTAGAAATTTTCTTGCATTATAAGATTCTGTTTGATTGGTGTAAAAACTAGCTCTTGCAAATGAATAATCATAGAATCTATATCCCATAAAAAAAGTGCCATCAAGCCACAAAGGCACAGGATATGGACGATAGGCTGTAGCACTAAAGAATGGGTCATTTATCGCATTATTTGGTGGTGTTGTTTCTATGCCATAATCATAAAGTGCTTGTGTAATATTAAGATTTGAACGTATAAGATTATAAAAATCATACGCACTGATACTCTCTTCATTTATAGAAAAAGAAATATTTGCGGGACTAAAAAGTAGAGCTTCATCATGAAGATTTTCTATCGCAATGTATATAACCAAAGGTATGCGATCAAAACCACCAACTATTTCTTGGGCGATTTCTACTTGTATCTTGCTTTTTGCTTTCTTTTCCTGTATGATTGCTATACCATTATTATAACTTGCAATATTAGCAGGTTTAACCGCAAGTGAAGAACATCCTACATAACACAATATTATACAAGCAAGGATAAAACGAATATACATAACATCTCCTCCTTTTGTGTTTCTTTTGACATTATAGCACACACATAAAAACAAGCAAGCATAAGTTTAAAGATATTAGGTAATTAAAATAATATAGATAATATACAAAAATAAAATTATCTATTGCTAGCCTTTCTATTTTATCAATATAGACGATGAAAATTCTTTTATAAATACAATATTACAAATAAAATAGCAATATGTTGTAAGTTAAACTCTTATGAATGTAATTAATAGCCATTTTTTTGGTAAATAATATATCCCAACCATTCATCTCCATTGTGCATTGTTGGAATCTTTGTAATTTCAATATCTGCAATTTCTTCTGGAAAAAAATCTACACAAAATTCATTTATCTTTTGCTGTAACTCATCTGTTGTCTTGGCTAATAAGATTTCCACTTGCTTTACCATAACCACTCCTTACAAGTAAATAAAATATATTCTAGCTTATAGCTACATATCGCTTAAAATTTGCTGAATTACTGCATATTTATCTTGTGCATTATAAATTGGACGTCCAACAACGATAAAATCACTTCCTACACGTTTTGCTTCTTTAACATTTGCAACACGCTTTTGATCGTCATTTGTCGCTGTAAGTCGTATGCCCGGTGTTATTGTAAGCAGATTGCTTGATATATTTTTAATTAAACTTACTTCATTGATTGAGCATACAAGTCCATCTATGCCACTTTCATTAACAAGATTAGCTAGCGATTGCACGCCACGTGCAATAGAAGTATTATATACCTCCATAAAACCATCTTCATCAAAACTCGTCAAAGCACTTACAGCAACGATACGCATATTTAAAGATTGGGTATGTGTAAAAGTAGCAAGAGCCCTCATTGCTTCACGTCCACAACTCGCATGAATGGTAAGCATATTGACACCAAGTTTATGGCATTCATATACACAATCAAGCATTGTATTGGGAATATCATATATCTTTAGATCTAAAAAGATTTTAAAACCTAAATCCTGTAACATACACACAAATGCTTTGCCATCACGCACAAAACTACGCAATCCAACTTTTAACCAAATTTCCTCATTACTAAATGAGCGGCTTATCTCACGTGCTAATGCAAGATTATCTTGCATTGTTGGCATATCAAGTGCAATGCAAAGTTTCATAACTAATCCTTTTTACGCTGGGTTTTGCTAGTATTATGCTTAGGCTTTAACTTGATTGTTTTTTTAGTATCTTTTGATTGTAGATGCTTTGTTGTTTGTTGTTTTATGTTGTTATTTTGTAGTTTTTTATGTATCTTTGTGTTTTTCAATGGCTTTTGTATGTCTTTGGAATCTGTTGTTTGCTTCTCTATTACATTAGATTTTGTTATATGTTTTGGATTCTGCTTTGCATTACCTTTTGTTGTTGTGTGTATAACTTGATATGAGGATTTCGTTTGTTTGGCGTGGTTATTATGTTTTCTTGCATTTGCTATAGTTTTATGATTACGACATGTCCTTGTTTTCTGTATAGAATTTTGTTTGCAAGTGGATTGAATTGAGTTAGTTTTGGTAGCTTGTGATTCTATTTGCATTTGTTTGTGTTGCTCAACCAAAAGTGCCAATGCCTCTTTATCTGTCTTTGCAACAGAATCAAGCACACCATTTACCAAACGAAAAGCATCTTGCACACTAAAAGATTTTGTAAGCTCAATGGCTTCATTAATAATTATTGCTTGTTGTGTGTTAGTTTGGAGTAACTCATAGATTCCAAGTTTTAATATATTTTTTTCAATCACACCTAAACGTTCAATATCCCAAGTTTTCAGAAAAGTATTCATAATTTGTATAATATAGTCTTCATGCACACAAACACCATGCAACAAAGCAAGTGCAAATTCTTGTTGCTTATTGCGTATTTTTTGCTCATTAAGAAAAAAATGTGCTTGCTCTATTGCTTGCTCATTACCTAATTCTCGTGCATAGAGAATCTGTATAACTGCCTCTCTTGCTTGTTTTCGTGTCGCCATTAATCAAGCTGCCTATACACATCAATAAGCTCTATTAAGCTTGCCATTGCCTCAAATCCTTTATTACCTACTTTTAATCCTGCACGATCAAGTGCCTGCTCAATGCTATCTGTTGTCAAAATACCAAAACTTACTGCACCACCATACTTTAAAGTTACATTAGCGATACCTTTTGTAGCTTCAGCTGCCACATAATCAAAGTGTGGTGTGCCACCACGAATAATCGCCCCAAGCACACACACGCCATCATAATCCCCGTTTTCAAGTAACTTTTCAAGCACAAAAGGCAATTCAAAAGCACCGGGTACCTTTATTAAGGTTAAATTCTCTGCATTCCCTCCATGACGCAAGTAGCAATCTTTTGCACCTTCAATTAATCTTTCTGTTACCATGCTATTAAAGCGACTACACAAAACTACAATGCGTTCGTTACCCTGTAATGCAATTTTTCCTTCCAAAATTTTCATATTAAAAGCCTTTCATTCTTTATGAATATTGAAAATAAATAATTCCTATAATTGTAGCACTAAAAATAAAATAATGTATGTTGCATAATTGCTTTACATAAAGTTTTATGCATTTCTATTGACATAATTTATTATGCCACTTAAAGAATATATAAATGAGATTCTTTAACTAAGGTTGATACATTTTAAGAAATGATAAACACATAAGCATAGCAATAGCACCAAATAAAATTGCATCCATTCTATCAAGAATACCGCCATGACCGGGTAAAATCGCACCAGAATCTTTCATATCAGCCTTGCGTTTTAACGCACTTTCAAATAAATCCCCAACAATAGAAACAATCACAATAATAGCACTTACAAATAAAGCGAGATAAAAGCCACCAAAAATTCCAATACCAAACACAGAACCAACCATAACACTACCAACAAGCCCACATAATGCACCTTCTATAGTTTTCTTTGGTGAAGCTTCACATAATTTTGTTTTACCAAATTGCCTACCACCATAATATGCAAAAATATCAGCTAAGGCTACTACAACGATAAGCCAAACCAAATAGCCAAGCCCATGTGCTGCGTATAAGACAAAAAGTGCAACAAATGGTAAAGTTGGATAAATAAAAGGGAATGTATATTTTGGGTTACCATTACTTACAATAACGCTTAATGAAGCTATACAAAGCGTAAAGATTGCAACAACAAGGGCTTCGTGGCTATAATAGATTCCAACCCATAATAATATTGCAAGTAATAAGCCTAAAATATGAAAATTAATTTGGTAAAGCTTTGTGCTTTCAAAAAATGCAATAAGATAAAGTATGCCCATAAGTGCCCATGTTAATGTCAAATCATTAATCCATAATACAATTGCAATACAAATAATCATTGCAATGCCACTCCAAAAACGCTTCGAATCCTGCATAGCAACTGCTTTAATTTTCTTTAACATAATGATACTCCACAACATTAATAACTTAGTGTTATAATTCTACTAGAAAAATATATATAGGATACAAAAATGAGCAATAATTATGACATAATTGTAGTTGGTGGTGGACATGCGGGAGTTGAGGCAAGCCATATTTGTGCAAAAATGGGCTTACAAACACTGCTTATCACGCATCTTATTGATAATATTGCCCTTGCAAGTTGTAATCCAGCCATTGGTGGTTTAGGTAAAGGGCATCTTGTAAAAGAAGTGGATAGCCTTGGCGGACTTATGGGTGCAATTACAGATATTAGTGGTTTGCAATATAGAATCTTAAATGCCTCAAAAGGTCCTGCAGTACGTGGCACACGTGCTCAAATTGATATGGATTTATACCGCAAATATGCACGCGATATACTCTTACATACAGCAAATCTCCATGTGATACAAGGAAATGTGGTGCAGATTCTATCACAGCAAACACATGAAGGTGTTAAAGCAATAGGTGTTGTATTAAGCATCAAAAAAGAATTTTTTGCAAAAAAAATTATCATTACAGCTGGCACATTTCTTCGCGGTCTAATACATATCGGCGAAAATCAAAGTGAAAATGGACGTGCAGGTGAAATAAGTAGCAATGAATTGAGTGAAAGCTTAAAACAACTTGGTATTCCTCTTGCACGTCTTAAAACAGGAACATGTCCGCGTATACTTGGCTCTAGCATTATTCATGATGAGCTTGAAAAACATTATGGTGATGCACACTATGATGCAATGCATAATCTCAATGATTCACACACAGCAGATATACTTACTGATGAATGCAAGAGCAATAATACCTATAACTATGATACACAATCTAAGCAAAAAACAAAACAGAATACACAAAATTTACTTTTTCGTAATGCACTACAACATACAAATTTACAGGAATGGAAAAAATTTAAAAGCTTTGTGCAAGAACATTTTTGCTTTCCAGATATTACAGATTCTCAATCATCTAATGTGCAAGTAGATAATACTACAAACAAACAAACACAGCAAAACCAACTTGATTTCAAGCAACTTTTTGAAACAAAGCATATTGAAGCACCATATTTTAGCCTTTTAACACATGATTATTTACTCTATAATAGAGAAAACATTATCACAAAAGCATTAAAAAAACGTATATGCTATGGATATTTTCGCCCTAAAGAACTTCCATGTTTTGTTACCTATACAAACGAAAAAACACATGAGCTTATAGAAAAAAATTTCTATCGTGCACCGCTTTTTACAGGACAAATACAAGGTGTTGGACCGCGTTACTGCCCAAGCATTGAAGATAAAATCAATAGATTTAGAGATAAACCAAGACACCAACTTTTTTTAGAGCCACAAACATATGATGCAGGTGAATATTATGTAAATGGGCTTTCAACAAGTTTGCCCTACGAAGTGCAAGAGCAAGTTATCCATTCTATTAAAGGCTTAGAAAATGCCATTATTACACGTTATGGATATGCTATTGAATATGATTATAGCCAACCAACAAATCTTTTGCATACATTAGAATCTAAAATTGTCAAAAATCTCTATTTAGCGGGGCAAATCAATGGCACAACAGGCTATGAAGAAGCTGCTGCACAAGGTATTATGGCGGGTATTAATGCTGCTTTAAGCATATTGCATAAAGCAAATAAAAGCAAACGAGAATCTTTAATACTTGGACGCAGTGAAAGCTACATTGGCGTTATGATTGATGACTTAGTTACAAAAGGCACAAATGAACCTTATAGAGTTTTTACAAGCAGGGCAGAATATAGATTGCTTTTACGCGAAGATAATGCTTGTTTTCGTATGTTACCTTATGCGAGGGAATTAGGACTTTTAAGCGATGATATTTTAAATCAACTTGAGATAGAATCACAGCATATCCAAGAGTATTTACCTATACTAACAGAAGATTACACACCAAACAAACAAAATCTTGAACAATTAGCAAATATTGGCGAAGAAGGTTTTCAGAACAAATGCCATTTTGGTTTAATATTAGGCAGAGATAGTATGCAACCTGCGAAAATGCGTAAGCTTGATTCGCGTTTTGCAGGTTTAAGTAGTCGCACCTTAAAACAACTCCAAATCCATGCAAAGTATCAGAATTACATTGATAAACAAACAGCACAAATAGAGCGGAGTGAGCGGAATTGGCATGTAGAGATTCCATGCGATTTTGTTTATGAGGGTATTTCAGGGCTAAGTCTTGAAGTGATTGAAAAACTTTCTTTAGCAAAACCAAAGACATTGCAAGATGCAAGATGCATTAGTGGAATTACACCAGCAAGTCTTGAAGTCTTAGAACTACATATTGCCCTACACAACAAGAAACAAAAAATAAAATAGAACAAAACCAATAAAGATTTATTTATATGCTTTATAAGTATTCTTATCTATACTCATCTATAAATATCTTAAACCTTTGTAATTTTATTTTTTACTATACATACCACTAAAAATAGTTTTTATATATTGCAATGTTTTTTATAATATTGAGTAAATACTAACCCACATAAAAAGCACAACCATCTTAACCAATTGGGCGATTTTACAAACATATACATTATGCCTTTTCGCTATTGACAAAAGTAAAATTTTATATTAATCAAATATATATAATATCGTAAATAATGGCTTTTATGTTAGTTGTAGTAACTCTTATGCTTAAAAATGTTTTGTATTTTTTCTCTTATATGCTTTTATAGTATTACAATGTAAAGCATTATTGCTATTTATCTTATTTAATCCATACATATAAAGCCTTTATCTGTTTAGAGTATCTTTATAACCCAAACTACCATGTAGCAAACTATAATCATTTTTTAGTATCTCTAATTCCTTAAAGAAAAAAGTAATGCCATCTCTATTCTCTATTGCTATAAATATCTTTTATTAAATCCACAAACATACAGACTTTTACTATATCTTTATATTCATGTTTGTGTTATTTATTAATATCATCTTTTTATTGTAATGGCAATAAAAGCTTTATTTTTATTATTCCATTCAAACCATTAAAAGTTATTTGTAACTTTTAAATTATTTATAAATTCACTAAGATATAAATTTTCTTTGTATAATAATTCTTTACATATTCAATTATTTTCTTATCTATACAATACTACAAACTCAAATAATTCTTTATTATTTATATCGATTGTAACTGCTTGCATATATTTATTTCCATTATGTCTATATATCTCCATATTACTATGTTTAAGTTAGATATACGCAACCGCCTTAAGTCTTTTAATATGCTATACTTATTATTTGATAGTAGTAATAGCATTGTTATTTTAATTGGGGGCATATGATTGTTTTACATATGAAAATCCCTTTATTAAAAATATTTGATACTACAAGAGTAATGCTAAATATAAAGTTATTGGGTTTGCAATTCCAAATAAACCATTTAAATTCATTATGGTCATATTCACTCAAATATACACTTTTTTTGTTGGAATATATCAATGGTTATTTATATAATATATATCGTTTATACCCATTTAAATACTCTTTTGTAATACCTATTAGCTTTACAAAGTAGTTTGTGCTGAATCTAATACCATTCTTTATAACAATAGCTTTACATGTGTATAAATATATTTTATTTCTATTATGATTCCATTATACCATACATAACACTCATAAGCTTATGTTTTTCTTTAGATGAAAAACTTTTATATTATTACCCCACTCCTATTGCCATATATATCTTGCTTAAAGCTAATTATAAACGTGCACAAAAAGCTTTAGATTTATATGTTTAAATTTAATAACTCATTAAAAGCAATTTTGTATTTTTATCAAAATGACTTTGAATCTGATGGGGTTGTATTATTGAGTGCCAAGTATTACAATTTTTTAACTATTAATATTAATAGGGTATTTATTGCTTAGAGTTTTTATGGAAAAATATAAATTATTCTCAATATTTTACACAATTAAAAAATGTTATATGTAACTTAGCTTATTGAAGATACTGCATATCATATAAGATATTATATTGAAAATTAATAATCTACATGACTAGAATATATCTAAGCTCTATTAGGTATTAGAATCACATGGATATTAGGGAAAGAAAATGTAAAGCTTTATATAAGAATATATAAAGCTCCATTATTTAGATTATTGCTACAATGCAAGAAAAGATATTAAAGTTTATCGCTATTTTGTGAAAGGTATTCTTTAACACCATCAGCAGTAGCTTTCATTCCTTTATCACCTTTTTGCCATCCAGCAGGACATACTTCACCATGCTCTCTATGGAATAAAATAGCATCAACTAAACGTAGGTATTCATCCATATTTCTACCAAGTGGTAAATCATTAATTGTTGCATGTCTTACAATTTGATTTTCATCAATAATAAAACTACCGCGTAATGCAACCGCACCATTAAATAACACATCATAATCTCTTGAAATTTGCTTTGTAATATCAGATACCATAGGGAAATTTACTTGTCCAATACCACCTTGATTTACCGGAGTGTTTCTCCATGCAAAATGCACAACATCAGAATCAATTGATACACCAATTACATTAACACCTCTTTCAGCAAATGCCTTTACTCTCTTATCCATTGCAATAATTTCACTAGGGCACACAAAGGTAAAATCTTTTGGCCAGAAAAATAATACTGCACCATTTTTACCTAAGTTTTTACTTAATTCAAAATTATCCACAATGCTTCCATTTGCCAATACTGCTGGAGCAGTAAAATCTGGGGCTTTTCTTGTTACTAACATAATGTCTCCTTAAAAAATAATATATGATAACAAATAATTATTATCATCTATATGATTGTATCAAAGTTTATTTAATAATAAATATTAAATAAACAATATAAGATAGTTTCTTTGTCTAGCATACCTTCTTATAGAGCATGCTGCATATTAATTTCTACATAAAATATAGTAATTAATATTTTGGTTGCACTAGATTTGATACATTTGTTTGTGATTTTTCTGTTTTACGCGCACGATATAAAAGCGGATCAAAAAATACGAGCAAAGGATACCCTTTATCTTTTAAGGCAATAAAAGCACTAACAGGTAAAAAGTCATCTTTTGGATATTGCTGTTTTAAATCCATTGCTTCACCTGTTTTGCCTACTTCAAGCAATATGTAAAAATATGCCAATACACTTTCTTCAATTTCTTTACTTAAAGATTCAAAGACATGAAGCCACATATTAATATTATTCTGATGAAGCGATTGGCATACCGCTATCACAAGCGTAAGATATTCTCTCTCTGTAAGCGTTGCTGATTTACATATTTGTGTAATTACATCTTTTTGTATATCAATATTACCTTTTGCACACGCCTGCATAAGTTGCACAAGTATCGCAAAAGTTAAATGGTTGTTTGTGAGACTAAGTGCTTTTTGCAGTGTCTTTGCTTGCCCATTAAGTAATGTTTCCCATGCTTTATCATATATAGCTTGTGCATTATTTTGTGTATAAAGATTTTCTCCAATCATATTCACATTAAAATCTTGTTTTAATATTTCCAATGCTTTTTGGGCATCATCTTTAATTGCATTTTTTGCATTAATCTTGTAAAGTGGGTGCGATGGATTTAAACGTATTTTGCTATCATTTGCACCATTTTGGATTTCAATAAATGCATGAAAAAGAGTATCAATTTTCTCATAATTTGCATCTGGCTTTTTGGTATTTGGTAAAAGCTCAAAACGTTGCAATGTTTTTGCCAATATTTTAAGTTCCGTACGCGAGAACACTCTATCTTTTATAGTGTTCCCAAGCATTTGTTCTTGTATTTGTGCAAAAATTTTCTCAATATCCCTATGTAATGCCATATTTTTAAATTGTTGCACTAATGCAGCAAATGACATAAACAGCAAAGCAAACACAAACAACAACGCAGCAGGCAAACATAGCCATAACGCAATAGGCAAAGTTATACTAAATCCAACAAGCAAAGTGTTTGTTAGTGTATAATAATCCGCTGTAATATAAAATGTATATGCACCAATAAGCACTAAATATATACATGCAAAAGCAAAAAAATATCGAATTTTCATGTTCTCTCCTTTTTCTTTTCACCTTTTTCATAAATTTCACGACAATTAATACAGAATCTTGCATGCGGCTTTGCCCGCAAACGCTCAATCCCTATCTCATCTTCGCACATTTCACAAATACCATATATACCTTCCTCAAACTTCGTGAGAGAAGCATTAATTTCTTGCATCTCTTTTTGATTACGTTCTAACATAGAATCATCAAAACGCAATTGAGATTGCATTGAAATAATATCCGCATGCTCATTGAGTTTTAATGAACCCATTTCTTGCAAGCTATTATGAAGATTCCAACTCATATTGTCCAAATATTCCAAACGTTTTTCTAACACATGCCTTAATGCCAATAAATCTTCATGACGCATTCTTTTTCCTTACTAAAGCTTATGATATGGGTGATTGTGGATAATGCTTAATGAGCGATAAATCTGCTCCAAAAGCACAATCTTTGCAATTTCATGACTAAATGTCAATGTGCTTAAACTAATTTTTGGATACTTTTGTAATATCGATGCTTCAAAGCCAAATGCCCCAGCAATAAAAAACTTCACAATATTACCTCGCATACTATATGAATTAACCATGCGACTAAATGCCATAGAATCATGGAGCGTGCCACAAGCATCAAGCAAGATGCTTTGTGAGTCAAGATATTGCTCAAAAGCTTTTGTATAACTTTGTTTAGCAGTTTTAGAATCTCGTTTTTGTGCTTCTTGTATATGTTTATTAAGAAGATTAAAAAAGAGTATTTCCACACCAAATCCTTTACATAATTGACTATAATGCTGTGCCATTGCTACTAACATTTCATTTTTATGAATTGTATAAATATGTATTTTCATAAGGCAAAAACATTGTGATAATATCACTTAAAGTCTTTTTTAAATCCTTACGCGATACAATCATGTCAATCAAACCATGTTCAAGTAAAAATTCTGCAGTTTGAAAACCTTCAGGTAAATCTGTTCCAATAGTTTGCTTAATAACCCTTGCACCAGCAAATCCTATCATAGCGCCGGGTTCTGCAATAATAATATCCCCTAAAAAAGCAAAAGAAGCAGAAACACCGCCAAAAGTAGGATCAGTAAGCACAGACACATAAGGTAATTTTGCTGCTGCTAATTTACCTAAAGCTGCTGATGTCTTTGCCATTTGCATAAGTGAATATGTTGATTCTTGCATACGTGCTCCACCACTTGTAGCAACAATAATAAGTCCTTGTTTCTTTGTAATAGCACGATTAATAGCACGCACAATTTTTTCGCCCTCTACGCTACCTAAGCTACCACCCATGAATGAAAAATCAAAAACGACAAGTTGCACTTCTTTACCATAAATAAGTGCTTCTCCTGCTATTACCGCACTTTTTCGTTTTGTTTTTGCAAAACCCTCTTCAATGCGTTTTGTGTAACTTTTTTTATCCACAAAGGCAAGAGGATCATTTGGCTGCAACTCATTATCATATTCAATAAAAGTATCTGTATCGCAAATAAGGTTTAATCGCTCTTGTATGCCTATCCTAAAATGATGCGAACATTTTGAACATACATGTGCACTTTCGATAACTTCTTTATTATACATAACTGCACCACAACTTGGACATTTTGTCCAATGTAATGCTGCATCTTTTTTACTTCTTGAATCTTCGCGTTTAAAATTCTTAAAAAAATCCGAGAAACCCATTTTACCTCCCTATAAATTTATCAATAATTGCAGTATTCGTTGTAATGATAATATGCGATGTTGTATCTGCATATTGCTCTAAAGATGGGATTGCATCACAATATGCTTGTATATTACCATATATTATCTGATTCTGTGCAAGGTAGAATCCTGCCATACCATCATATTTACGCACATGTGTTGGCAATAAAACAAAAAGATACCGAAAACTAAAGGCAAGACTCAAAGCAATTGCCCCAAGACTTCGAAATTTTAAATTATGCTTTGCCAAAAATAGCACCCATTCATAATGTTGCATAGCTTTTTCAAAAATACCACACTCAGGCCTAGTAGTAGCCACTTGTTGAGGACGATAAATAAGCATTTTACTTGCAAACATTGCATGTAAAAGATTCTCACTAGATAGCGAGATATTACTTATTTTTGTTCTAATTTGATGGCATACCCTAGCAATAAAGGCGTCTTTCATTACCCTATCATTATATTGTAAAAGTTCAATAAAATCATAGGGCACATAGTATTGCGCTATATTATTTCGTAGTGCATTGGTATCTGTTTGTTGCAATACTAAATCTGCGACAAACACTTGCAAACTAAATACGCATGGCGTTGCTGTTAAAGGCAATAAATCATCATTAAGATATGCAATTTCATGTGAAATATAATTTACTACACATGCTTCACGCACCTTGCCATTATTATCGCATAAAGCCATACTTGCACCATAATAGGGGATGTTAGACTTAAAGTTATTGCTTCCATCAAGTGGATCAAGCACAACCGTGCCTTTAGCATCTATATTTCCCTCTATTAATCCACTTTCTTCAGAATCAATATGGTAATGTGGTAGTAAAAATTTGCAAAATATAGACTCTGCAAGTAAATCTGCTCCACTACTGCAATCACCACCTGCCCCAATACCAAAACTCTCATATAATATAGAATCTTGAGTGCGTAAAAGACGTATCACTTCTATACTAGCTAAAGCAACACGCATAAAAAAATCACGCTGCAGCAAAGGCAACAACATGTTTAATGGAATGTTGTGCATGGCTTACTTTACCTTTTCTATATACTCACCTGTTTCTGTATTAACGCGTATTGTTTCGCCCTCCAACACATGGAATGGAATCTGCACAACTGCTCCTGTCTCCAAAGTCGCTGGTTTTTTACCTGCACTTGAAGTATCTCCCTTAAAATTAGGAGGAGTTTCTATAATTTTTAATTCTACTATCTGTGGAGTATTTACAGAAATTGCCTTATCATTATAAAGCAATACGCTAACATTCATGCTATCTAGGAGCCATTTTGCACTTTCACCAACTTGCTCTTCACTCAAACCAATTTGCTCATAGGTTTCATTATCCATAAATTGATACAACTCACCATCATGATACAAATATTGCATACCTTTTTCAACGATATTTGGCGTTTCGCATTTATCTCCAGCATGAAAGGTTTTTTCGATAACTTTTCCATCTAAAAAACTTTTAATTTTTACACGCACAAATGCAGGTCCTTTCCCCGGTTTTACATGTTGGTATTCTGTGATTCTATAAGGAATTCCATCTATTTCTATCTTTAAACCTTTTTTGAGATCACCCATTTCAATCGTCATTGCTATCCTTCTCTAAAAATATTTTGGTATTTTACTTATTTAAGTCTAATAAAACCATAAAAAATGCAAAAATTAACATAAAAAATAATTGTAATATATATTGCAATTATACCAAAAAATATTTCTATATTTTTAGATTGCGTATTATAATGAGACATATCACTGCAAAGAGTGCTTTTACTTGCAAAATAACTTAATAAGATTCTATCAACTATTATAAGAATGTTTTAAAGACTCTATATATAACCCATTTAACAATATAAAATCAACATATTAAAAATATTTCATAAAAACACAACCCCAAATAAAACATACCATCATGTTTATATATTTTCATCAAATACAATCCCAACAGGGCAGTGATCGCTACCCATTATATCAGCATAAATATGTGCTTCTTTTAGATTTTTGGCAAGACGTCGTGATAATAAAAAATAATCAATTCTCCAACCAGTATTATTTTGCCGTGCCTTTCCCATATAACTCCACCATGTATAAGCATGTTCCTTATCAGGATAAAAGTAGCGATAAGAATCAATAAAGCCACTCTCTAGGAGTATGCTCATTTTTTCTCGTTCTTCATCAGTAAAACCCGCATTTCTGCGATTTGTCTTTGGATTCTTTAAATCAATCTCTTTGTGTGCTACATTCAAATCACCGCATACAATTACAGGCTTATATTGTTCTAACCCTTTTAAAAATACACGGAAATCATCCTCCCATTCTTGTCTATATGCAAGCCGTTCAAGTTCCCTTTTAGAGTTTGGCGTATAAACATTAACAAGAAAAAAAGTTGTGTATTCTGCAACTATAACACGTCCTTCCTTATCATGATGTGCTATACCAATATCATTACAAACACTAAGCGGCTCTGTTTTGCTAAGAATAATTGTGCCAGAATATCCCTTTTTTTCCGCATCATTCCAGAATTGGTAATAACCATCAAAAGAAAAATTGCTTTGATTTCTGTGCATTTTAGATTCTTGAATACAAAACACATCAGCATCTATCATAGTAAAAAAGTCCATAAAACCTTTTGTTACGCACGCACGCAAACCATTAACATTCCAAGATATTATTTTCATTCTAATTTCCTTATCTTTTAAATAATAATAAATAGCATTCATTTATATTTTACACTTATTTTCTATAAAAACGATAATAAATAATGAAATAAATTGCTACTTCTAAAATAAATCACCATAACTTATTATAGCTTGTAACAAAAAGTAATATCAATGTGCTTGAAAGTAAAAAATATTGTAATTTAATGTTTCTTTTTAACACATAATACATATGTATATGTTGAAGTGTTTTGAAAATTCAAGGTATTTACAAAATATTCGTTACAATTACTTTAGCAGTCTCTTTTATAATGTCGCAACCATGATAATACTATAATTTCATTTTATTAAAGAATGAAATTATAGCGGTTAAAGAGAATGCATGAGGGTGCACATTCAAAACTATAACCCAAAAGAAAAAGGAGAAGATAATGTTAGAAATCAGATGGCATAGTAGAGCCGGACAAGGTGCTGTAACAGGTGCTAAGGGATTAGCAGATGTTATTGCTGGCACAGGTAAAGAAGTGCAGGCATTTGCAACCTATGGTTCTGCAAAACGCGGTGCAACAATGGCAGCATTTGATAGGTTTGATGACTCACCAATTCTTAATCATGAAAAGTATATGGAACCAGATTATGTGTTAGTGATTGATCCCGGTCTTACTTTTATTGCAGATATTTTTGAAAATGAGAAACCTACAACTAAATATATCATTACAACCCATTTAAGCAAAGAAGAATTGCAAGAAAAAAAGCCGGAGTTAAAGGACAGAGAATTTTATATTGTAGATTGCATCAAAATTTCTTTAGAAGCATTAGGAAAGCCAATCCCCAATGCCCCTATGCTTGGTGCATTCATTAGAGAATCGGGGCTTTTACCTATTGAAGAGTTTAAAGAAGCTTTTAAAAAAGTATTAGGTAAAAAGTTACCACAAAAAATTATTGATGCCAACATGCTTGCTATTCAACGAGCTTATGATGAAGTGCATTAAGAAATACATTGATACAATTAAAGGATAGAATATGCAAAATGTGAATAAAGGTTGGGATGATTTACTCCCGGGTGCAGTTGTGTTTCCGCTTGAAACAGAAGGAGAAAAAAGTCTTGATATGCATCAAGAAGAAAGAGAATATACAGAAAATAGCTCATATACACTGAGTGTAGCACATTGGCGAACAGAAAAGCCAGTGCATAATGTAGAGCATTGTATTAATTGCTATTTTTGTTGGGTATATTGTCCAGATAGCTCGATATTAGTTCGCGATGAAAAAATGACAGGTATTGATTATAAGCATTGTAAGGGTTGTGGTGTATGTGCTGATGTATGCCCTACAAATCCTAAGTCACTTATTATGTTTCAAGATTTTGTTACAACACAAGATGCCATAAACCAGTGGCCAGCAAAAGAGAAAAAATCTAAGGAGTAATAAATGGCAAAAGTGTATGATTTACAAGAAGTTGAAGTATGGGATGGCAATGTAGCTGCAAGCCATGCTTTAAGACAAGCACAAATTGATGTTATGGCGGCATATCCAATAACCCCTTCAACTCCAATTGTGCAAGATTATGGAACATTTGTTGGCAATGGTTATATAGATGGAGAATTTGTGCTTGTAGAATCTGAACATGCTGCTATGAGTGGTTGTGTTGGTGCGGCAGCAGCAGGTGGTAGAGTAGCTACTGCCACAAGCTCTCAAGGATTAGCTCTAATGGTAGAAGTCTTATATCAAGCAAGCGGTATGAGACTACCAATAGTGCTAAATTTGGTTAATCGTGCATTAGCTGCCCCATTAAACATACATGGAGATCATTCAGATATGTATTTATGTAGAGATGCAGGTTGGATTCAACTTTGCACTTGCAATCCACAAGAAGCTTATGATTTTAACCTTATGGCTTTTAAAATAGCAGAAGATTATAATGTGCGTGTGCCTACAATTGTTAATCAAGATGGTTTTTTAAGCTCCCATACTGCACAAAATGTGCGTCCATTAAGTGATGAAGAAGCATATAAATTTATTGGTGAATATAAAGTAAAAAATGCTATGCTAGACTTTAGCAAACCAATTACTTATGGTGTTCAAGCAGAAGAAGATTGGCATTATGAACATAAAGCACAATTGCATGCAGCAATTGTAGAATCTATGCCTGTTATTGAAAAAGTATTTGAAGAGTTTAAAGCAAAAACAGGTAGAGCTTATAAGCCTGTCATGAGTTATGATATGGAAGATGCAGAAGTTGCTATATTCGCTATTGGCACAACTGCAGAATCTGCTAGAGTAGCAGCAAAGGCAATGAGAGCAAATGGCATTAAAGCTGGTGTAGTAACAATCCATGTTTTGCGTCCATTCCCTTATGAACAAGTAGGTGAAGCCTTAAAGAATGCAAAGGCGGTTGCAATCATGGATAAATCATCGCCTGCTGGTGCTATGGGAGCTATGTTTAATGAAGTAAGTGCGGCAATTTATAGAGCTGCAACTAATAATCGCCCCATACTCTCTAATTATGTGTATGGTTTAGGTGAAAGGGATTTAACGCAAAAAGATATTAAAAAAGTGTATAGTGAGCTTGCAGAAGATGTAAAAGCTGGTAAGCTTACTCACAAATCACAACAATGGATTTGTTTGCGTGGTAAAGAAATGGGATTCCATTAATATTTTATGCTATTAAAATATCGTTTGTATAAGGAAAGATGATGACAAAAGAAATTAAAAATCTAAAACAATTTAGCAAAAGTGCTGAAAGATTTGAAGGAGCACATTTATTGTGCCCTGGTTGTGCTCATGGTATGATTGTGCGTGAAGTATTAAATTCTGTTGATGGACCAATTGCTATTGGAAATTCTACAGGTTGCTTAGAGGTTTCAACTGCAGTTTATCCTCATACTTCTTGGAATGTTCCTTGGATTCATATAGGCTTTGAAAATGGCTCAACAGCTATTTGCGGCGTTGAGGCTATGTATAAAGCACTAGAAAAGAAAGGTAGATACAAAGGGCAAAGACCAAAATTTGTAGCATTTGGTGGCGATGGTGCTACTTATGATATTGGTTTTCAATTTATTAGTGGTTGTTTTGAAAGAGGGCATGATTTTACTTATATTTGCCTTGATAATGAAGTTTATGCGAATACGGGTGGGCAAAGAAGTGGTTCTACACCTCTTGGGGCTAGCACTTCTACTACTCCAGCAGGAAAAGTAAGTTATGGTAAAAAACAAAAGAAAAAAGATTTACTAAGTATTATGGCAGCACATGGTAGCCCTTATGTAGCACAAGTTGCTCCAAATAAATGGAAAGATATGAATGCTAAGATAAAGAAAGCTATTGATACAGAAGGTCCTACATTTATTAATGCAATGAGTGCTTGCACTACTGAATGGAAATTTAATTCTAACCATACTGTTGAAATGAGTGATTTAGCAGTAGATAGCCTTGTATTCCCGCTTTATGAAATTATAAATGGGCATGAATTAAGGATTACTTATCGCCCTAAAAAAGTTATCCCTGTTCGTGAATATTTAGCAGCACAAGGTAGATTTAAACATTTATTTAAACCAGAAAATGAACATATCATAGAACAATTCCAAAAAGATGTTGATGCAAGATGGGAGCTATTACAGAGAAGAGAAGAGGCAAAGTTATAATCTATTCTATAGTATCTATTTCGCGATGAATAGATACTATATGAACTATTTTTGGTAGCTATAGAAATATTTTCACTTTGCAATAAATAGCTTAAGGGCTTGCAATAGGCTTATTACTGATGAAGATGGAGAGCAATTCTATGAATGTATGGCACAAGAGGAGCTAGAAAGAATCGCACAAGAAAAAGATAAAGATACTCTAAAAACTTAAAATAAGCACAGATTCTCATAATGCTATGCATTAAGAAAGCACAATAATATGAAAGGTTATATTTTTAAAAGTGTTTTTTAGCAAATAAGATTCTTATAGCACTACACAATGAAATAGGATTTTATAGTATTATGCAATGAAAAGATTTATATTACCATATAACTTTATAGTAATAATCCTAGATTTCCATATCGCTTTATAGCAATAAGCCTATATTCTCATAGCACCATGTAAAAAAAACTAATACTAAAAGTATTATATTTATATTATTAAAACCCATAATAAAGAATAGCATCTATTGCATAAATTAAATACTTATAATCCTAAAAAGTTAAGCTATAATATACAATGATTCTAATTAAGGGGCTTGTTATGTCTTATATGAATGTTAAAAAAATAATAGTGAGTTTTATATTATGTGGTTTTGTGGCATGCACAAATAATCTTAAAGAATGTAAAAACGAACAAAATAAAATGCAAGGTTGTGTTGAAAAAGCATATGATGAACATGGGAATCTTTTATATAAA
>JARHZY010000095.1 GCA_029264655.1 Helicobacter sp.
AGATTCTTTATATTATCTAATAGCTTTTTTGAGATTTGTGCCCACAGAGCATGTTTTATGCATAGATAAAAGTAAAAAAGCTATTGCATGTTTCAAATAGAGAATAGCATAAATCAAGCAAACCAATGAATGTATCTCATATAAAATGCCAAATGCAAATAAAAATTAGCTATAATCATAGTTTTACATCACATATTTATATATTGAAAGGTTTTTATGGATAGCATTAATCCAAATATTTTATTTTATATATGTGCCTATTTAATAGGTAGTATTCCATTTGGTGCACTTTTAGTCAAAATTTTTGCACAGAAAAATATTTTACAAATTGGCTCTAAAAGCACAGGTGCAACAAATGTATATCGTGCTTTTGCGGCTATTTCACCACAAAAGGCAAAGTTTTTCTCTCTTTTAACCTTAGTCCTTGATGCATTAAAGGGTTTGCTTGTCGTGCTATGTGCAAAACTCATGGGATTAAGCTTTGAAACGCAATATGCAATTGCCATTCTTGCCATACTTGGGCATTGTTATAGCCCTTTTTTAGGTTTTAATGGTGGTAAGGGTGTTGCCACAGCAATTGGTAGCGTTTTATTATTGATTCCAATAGAGGGTGTATGTGGGCTTGTTGTATGGGCTATTGTTGGTAAAGTTTTTAAAATCTCATCGCTTTCATCATTGCTTGGGGTGCTTAGTGGTATTATCCTAACTTTTATTGTGCCAAATCTATTTCATTTGCACCCATCAATTGATATTAATGCACAAATTGGCACACATGTCCCAGTAGTTCTTATTGGTGTTATTATTATAAATACACATTGGGAAAATATCAAACGATTAATAAAAAAACAAGAACAACAAATTACAGATAGCACCAAAGAGCAATGAAAACCTTTTTATAAAACTTTTAGTCTTTTTGCCTGCGTTTAACTATTTCATTTCTTTGGAAACTAGCATATCTAAATCAGCAAGTTTAAATTTTTTTGATTTTTAATGTTGTCAAACTTTAAGTGTGGTAGATGGGCTTAGTTGATTTTTTATATATAGCTAGATTAATATTTATTTTAAGATTCTAAACCACAACAAATAAATCTAAATAAAAGATAATATTTTTAATCAGATTCTAAAATATTAGCAATATCTAACAGAGAAACAAGTTGATATGATGACTTAAAAATCCATATAAACTTAGTTAAAGCCTAGAATCTAAAATTATTATACGCAATGCAAATATAATCTTATATCTTTTGTAATACCATTAATCCACATGTCCAGTGAGAATTTGTTAAGTAAGACAAATTTTCTTCATGCCTTATAGTTTTACCATCATGCGTAGTTATACACATATGTGTATCAAGCTCGTTATTTTTAATAAAATGAAGCTCTTGAAGTTCAAAACAATCCAACACTTCAAGCAAAGTATTTAACTGAAAAACTCTACATGCATTAAAATGCAATATATCTTGTTTTCCAATTGATACTGCAAGATATAATCTACCCCTTGGTTTTAAAACTCTTTGTATTGATTGGAGTGCTAATTTCCAAGCATCAGGACAAATAGGATCACCATAAATTCCAAGTCCAAAAGCATCAAGTGCACCGATAACAGAAAAAGATTCAATACTATTACTATCTACCTTTGAGAGTTGAGTAATATCAGATTGGAGGCAACTTATACCCCCCCCCCCATATTAAATAAAGAGGTATTAAATCTATTGGTTAAATTTCTAATATCAATAAGAACAATTTCTAATCCCATAGGAATGAGTAAAGTAATAAAACCAGCAAAACTTGAACCACAATCATAATGTTTAGATGGTTTATGCCGCCAAACTTGTTTTGCTGCCCATAAATCACGCACATAAGTTGGTATATAATTAATACCATGCTCTTGACCAATATACTTTAAATGTCTAACAATATGTTCATGCTCGCTATGCAATACAAAGCGATTATCTTTGTTTAGTGCATTATACTGCTCCCTATCCTTTTGTATTTCGCTACGACTAGCCCAAGGTGTACGCCAATCATAAAAATCATAAGGAGATATAGCACCAACTTTTACGCCTAATTTTCTTGCTATGCGACGCATTTGTTTATGTATAAACCACATATAAAACCTTTGAAAAAATAAATTTATTGTAACACAATTTTATAAAATTTAATCTTTATTTTTAGATTCTAAAGGTTTCAGAAAGGAGTAAAAACATATAAAAAAAGTTTTTAGCTTTTTATGCTTTCATAAACTTTATTTTTAGGTTTTACAAACTTACAATTAAATAGTGAGAAGATTTATATTTTTAATAATTAAGTTTCAAATGAATTGCATTTGTTATATTAAAATACCAAAAGTTAGCTAACTTCCCATCGCTTTAAATTTTTAAGATTCTAAATAAGATATGGATAATGATTTATTGTTAAACTTTATTATAAAAATTATACATACTTGCTCTTGTAGATTATATTTTACTTATATGGGAATATACATAATACTCTTTGTATGCTAATGCATTAAAAACTATTCGTCTTTGCAAGAATTATCTTACATGTATATAATGTATAGTATAAAATACAAATAATACAAATTAAAAATATCTACAAATAAAATAGAACTTATATGCTACCATAAAAAACATTTATATATGCACTCCCCAATCTAAACTCTATCTACAAACTATTTTAATGCCTGTGTAATATAAGCAAGCTCTTGAGCAATGCGAGTGAGCTCTTTTTGTTTTTCCTGCATAGAATCTCGCATTTCTTGTGTATAAACATTTTGCCGTTTAGCAAGTGTATTTTTTAAAACTATATCTTTTTCTGCAATTTGTTGTTGCAAAAGCTCTTCTTGTGCATGCAAAATTTGTGCAAAATAATCTAAAAATTTTGCTTCTATTTCTTTATTCTTTTCCATAAGCACATTTGCAAAAAGTCCAAAGGATTCGCTAAAAATATCATGAAGCATTACTGCAAGTTTATTTTCACTCCCTTTTCCATGTGCATTAATAAGCTTAGGAATAGAATCTTGTAATACAATAAGGCTTTTGGCTATTTGCTCTTTTGGTGCATGGAAACTTATTTGGGGTTGTTTGATATTGGTATATTCATCAAGTAAAATTTGGCTCATCTTTTTAGCAAGCTTATATTTATAATCACGACTTAAATCACTAAAACAATCACTAAAACCAGATTCTAGAATCTCAATAATGCGTTCATTGCTTGGCATACTGCCATGACTATAACCATATACTGCCTCATCTAGTATTCTGTTTTGCAAACGCTCTTGCTCTTTTTTTAAGCTTTTTTGCATACTATTTTGCAATACTACTAAAAACTCTTGTAATTCATTTTGTTTTGCTTGTAATTCTTGTTTTTTTACATCCAATTGCAGAAAAAGTTTTGTATTTTCATCTTGTAGCTGTGCAATCATGCCTTCTAACTCTTGTTCTGAAGCATTAAGCAATGCGGATTCTAATTGCATTTCTTCTTGACTTTGTTGTATTGTTTTTAAGAAACCACGATATGCGAGATATAAAATATCCTTTTGTTTTAAGCTATTTTCACCAAGCAACATTGTATCTAAATATTTTTCAACCGCTATAATCCCTGTTTTCTCAAGTGAAAAACCTTTCTCTATTGCCTCTTGTTCTCTATTTGTTTTATGCAAGAGTGCTAAAAAACTTGCTACAGGGATAAAATCAATACGTTCTATAATGGAATCTATATCACCACTATATTGTGCTTTTTTAAGCTGTGCAGCAAGACTTGTTTTTGTATATTCAAGAGATTGTGCTAATTCTTTTTCACTAATTAAATCAATACGCGTAAGCACAATAAGCAACCTTGATATATTCTGCTCTAAGAGAGATTCTAAAATAAAATCAATATCAATTTGCGTTGCTACACAACTCGCATTCATAACATGGATAAGTAAATCACATTGCGTAATATAATTTTTTGTAATTTCTTCACGTTTTGTAATTGGATCATCAAGTCCGGGTGTATCTACTATTTCAACGCCATTTTGCAAAAATTTTAAGTGCGTAAAAAGCACAACTTCTTTTACAAGATTACATAATTTGCTTTCATGATTTGCAGAAGTATATGTGCTTAACATATCTAATGTAATTGTTTGGCTTTTTGTCTCTGTGGCAATATAATCTTGGAGTTTTGCACCAAAAATACGCTCACTTTCCTGCACAAAGCTTTGCAAACTTTTATCATACTGCCCTGCTTGCTTCAACTCTTCCCATTCCTGTGTATTCCAAAAGAATACTTCTGCAGATTCCATTTGATTATATTTTAAAATAGTGAGATTTGCTGTTTCTGGTATTGTAGAACTTCCTAATATTTCCTTACCCAATAAAGCATTAAGAAAGGTGCTTTTACCCGCACTTAATACTCCTGTGATTCCAATAGAAAATTTATGATTTTGTGCATTTGTGTGAATCTGCTCTAATTTTGTATAGTATTTTTCATGAAGTTGTAATGCATACAAACGTTTTAGAATCTGTGCAAGCTCGTCTGCAAGTGTTTTTAAATGAATTTCTTTGTGTTCCTCTTTTATATGTTGTGCTTGGAAGGCACTTTGTGTGCAAAAATTTGTAAGATTGCGTGCATGCTGATTTGTAATAAGCTCGGCAGCATTTAAACGTAAAATATATGGTTTTAAATGTTTGAGTTGTGCTGCACTCATAACACATAAAAGTGCATATTGTAACATTTTGATAGATTCTATAGTCAGTTTATATTGTGGCATACATTGTGTATAAAGTGTTTGAAAACTTTGGCTTTTTTGATAAAGTTCAAAGTTGGCATTATGCACAGACAAAAGCAAAGCCTGAAGCTTTTGGGGTAAGGCAAGCAATGTATCTGCATTTATATCCATTAAAGTTTCTGGAATATCTTCATGATAAATCAATTGAAAAAAGTGCTTAGCAATCTCCATAGATTTCCTTTCTCAAATATGCTGTATTGTGTAGTCAATAGATACTATATATTATATCAAAACTTATTCATTTCATAATGCATCTTTATAAAATTATAGCAAACTTCATAGCATAATCTTTATTATTTGATTTATCATAAATCTATGGCTTTTCTTATGATAACAAACACATAGCTTATTTAAAAATACTGCATTAGAAGCCCAATTCATATAATTTGTGGATTTATGTTGCATATTTGTTTTACTTTTTATATATGCTTTTAAGTTATGTGTGAATATGATGCACATTGGTTTTTTATATTCAAAAGATTATTGATTTAACAAAGATATATTAGTTGGGTAGAATCTTAATGAATCTTTATTCCTTGAGTAATTCTTATTATTTGAATAAATAAAATACACAAAAAAGAAGTAAAAAAACCAATGATTGCAATTTAATTTGACAAGCAAGAGGATTTGTAAATAGATGGTGTAATGTATAATAGAAATGGCTTTTAATCAAGAATATAAATGAATTTTATAATGAAAAAATAAAAATCTTTTATAGAATCTCATTGCAAGATTCTATAATTATAAACCAATATAGACAATTCCAAAGTTTAATATATGCATAGTATTACCTATCCAAACAATTCGTTTTGTAAAAATATAATACTTTCCTAAGAGTAATTATCACTCATTTTTTAAGATTTTATTTTGCAGTTGGTATTTGTTGTTTTGTCATTGCAAATTCAAGGCATATATATAATTCCTCCATATTAACCATATGCCAAAAGTTACTAGACTTTTTCTATCCATTCTATATAGCTTTTATTGTTTTTTAATAATTAAAATAATCATCGTTTTTCTAGCTATGGTTACAAATCCAAAAGAAATTGTTATAAGGGAAAAATCTATTACAAATAAATAAAAATTTGTTATCCCAAATGTTTTTATTTTTAGTTTTGGAATTTTGCTATTTTCCCAACCTTAACTTAGCCAGCTTTAGAATAAGTATCGTTGTTTTTACTTTTCAATTTTTGCTCAACTTCCTGCCACACTCTATCACATTCACTACCAATGGAATATTTGATAGTAAAACTTGTAGATATATATTCTTCTTATAATAAATTCTATCTATAACGATAAGGAAAATACATGTAAGAAGATTGGGATTTTCTATAAAATTTTCAAATGCCATCATGAAACTCTTATTGTAAAACCGAAATGCTAAAATTTTAGAATCTTTTATAATCCTTACTAACAAGAAAATGAGAGCAATCCATATTAATATAAAAGAATCCAAACATAGAGATTCCATAAACACAAACCAACATGCATAATACCAACAACATATTGAGAATAATATATGATTATTTTTGCTTTTTATATAGTAATGTAAATATAAAGATATAGTTTGAATATATTATAGAAGCTTATATACATATAGCTTATAGATATAAGCTATATGTAAAAATTATATACTCTAAAAAGAGAAAATTAACTGCTGCGTTTATCCATAATCTCTTTTGCTATATTGCTAGGAACTTCTCCATAATGATCAAATTCCATTGTATATGTCCCTCTACCTTGTGTAGCTGAACGCAAATCTGTAGAGTAACCA
>JARHZY010000162.1 GCA_029264655.1 Helicobacter sp.
AATAGCAATTAAACTAATTTAATAAATACTAAATCTATTTGTAAAAAAATATTTTTCATTATTTGCATAATAAGCTATTTTGATTGTTCTTTATACCATTTTGGGAGTTTCTGCATACCAGAATCTCTAAACATATGACGCATGCTTTTTGCATATATTTCCCAATAGTCAAGCTCTTGGTTGAAACTTGCAGCACCTTCAAACATACTATCCATGTATTGGACATTACGCATACGCCAAAACCTTAATGGCTGGTTAAAAGCACTTGCATTTTTAAACATAGCACTTGTATTCCATATGTTTGCAAGATTCCATGTATCAAGCGGCTGGTTAAAAGCACTTGCATTTTTAAACATAGCACTCATACTTGTTACATGGCTTACATTCCACTTATGAAGTGGTTGGTTAAAACTTATAGCACCCTCAAACATTGCACGCATTTCACGAACCTTTCCTACATTCCATGTATTAATAGGTTGGTTAAAGGCACTCGCATTTTTAAACATATTCATCATTGTTTCTACATTGCTTACATTCCATTTATGAAGTGGTTGGTTAAAATGGATTGCACCAGCAAACATATCTTGCATGTATTTGACTTTATGCACATTCCATTGATTAATGTCTTGATTAAAAGTAGTTGCATCAGCAAACATTGCATTCATATTAACCACATTTGATACATTCCATGTATTAATAGGTTGGTTAAAAGCATATGCTTGGGCAAACATTTCACGCATACTCTTTACATTATGTGTATCCCATGTATTAATAGGTTGGTTAAAAGCATATGCTCCCCAAAACATAGCATTCATATAACGCACATTACCTACATTCCACGACTGCAATGGTTTATTAAATTGTCTAGCTTCTGCAAACATATTATTCATGCTCTCAACATTACCAACATTCCATTGGCTAATATCTTGATTAAAAATGAATGCCCTAGCAAACATAAAATCCATATTAATAACACTACTAACATTCCATGTGCCAATAGGATGGTTAAAAAACTTTGCATTATCAAACATACCATACATATTTTCTACATGACTTACATCCCAAGTTTCTATACCGCTAAAATCTCGCCTTTGCGAATTTTTAAAAAGTGCACTCATGTCTTTAATTGCACTTGTATCAATATCGCCAAGTCTAATGGTATCATCATCTACAAGGGCTTTTAATTCTTGTTTTGTTTGTGGTGTATATTGTTTTTTGCTTTTTATTTTCTGCTTTGTTATAGATTGCTTTGTGTTACCTGCAATAGCTTGTATATTTGGCAATGTAATGTTATTATGTATGAGTTGCTCTTGCATGTTTTGCATTTGTGCTACTGCGGTATGAAAATGTTTAGTAAAGTCTAATTTTTCTATGGTTTTGGAATCTTTTTTACTATGTAATACTGCAATGTCTTGTGCATGTTGCCTAGAATCTGTATTTTTTGCTACTTTATTGGTTTGCGTTTTAGAATCTCTTTTTTTTGCCTGCTTTTGTTGCTTTATATCTTTTGTAAGTTGTTTTTGTTGTGTTTTATGCTCCTTTTTTGCTTTTTGCTGCTCTTTTTTTAACTGCAGTGCATCGGCTTTAGCTTGTTTTTTTGCAATTTTTCTTGCTTGTTTATCGTGCTTTGTTGCTATTTTACTTTGATTTGCAATATTTTTATCTGGTGTCTGTGTCTTTTTTGCACAGCCTATTACAAGTCCAAAACAAAATATAAACGATACCATTATAGTAAAGAAACGCATATTACTCCTTTGCATAAAATCACATTATAGCATATCGTTATGCTTCTCTATACAACAAACCATTTTAATGCTACAATTACATAATAATAAAATAAAAAGGATGATAATGGACCAAACGCAATTAGACAATATTTTTACCAAAAAACAACCATTATTTATTGTTAGTAGCACACGAGCTAAAAAAGAATTTTATCTCCATTTTGCACAAAAAAGCCATCTTAATTTTAATCTGAATGCAAGTAATGCAAATCAAGATTCTAAGACAAATGAATCAATATTGCAAAACTGCTTTTTACTCTTTGATTTTACATCTTCTTCATATGATACCACACATACCAATACATTTTTGCCTGCAATACTTACTATTGCAGAGTTTTTTACTAAAATAACCTTTACAGAATCTTGCATGATTCCAAAAAATGTCCGCGATTTTTTTATGTTTCAAGCACTACAAAATATTAAAAATACATATAAACAAGATACACAAACACATTTTTTAAATTTTGAAACAAGCTTTATGCTATTTCTACAAACTTCATCAGTATTATTACAATTTTATGATGAGTTACGCGAACACAAAATCCCAATCACAAAAGAGAGTTTGCTTGAATTTGGAGAAATTGATACTTATGAAGAATACAATGAACAGCTTACGCTTGTAGCTGCAATTTATGAAGAATACTTATCGCTTCTGCAGGCAAATAATCTAACAGATTCTTTATATAGCAATACACATACAACACAATATCAAATTTTTACTGAATATATTGCTAGTTTTTCAAGCATACATATTGAATTAGAAGGCTTTATATCGCCATTGCAATATGAGATTTTGACACATGTAAGTGCAGTAACACCCGTATTTTTACATTTTAAAACAGATTACTACAACATAGGACACTTTCACTTCTTAGAGAAAACATTAGAGCCATTTAAATACTATATTTATGTAGTGGCAACAGGAGAGCTTTTTACACGCGATTTACAAAAATTACAATTACAAAATATTAAACTCTATAAAACCACGCAAACATTTGCACAAGCAAATCTTGCTATAGCCCTAGCCCATAAATGGCAGGAAGCAATTTTGCATAATGAAGCATGTGAAAATGATTTTGCAGTTATTTTACCTAATGAAAGTTTTTGTAACCATTTAATGACGCTTGATTCGCATAATCTTTTTAATTTCGCAATGGGTATAAATATTGCATATTTAGAATCCTATAACACGCTTGTAAGCATACATGAACAATATCTCCAAACAAAGCAAATTCATCTAACACCACTTATAACATTACTAAAAAAACAACAAACACATGATACACCAGCAAAATTAAATGCATTGCAAGCACAATGTATGCAAGATTCTCAAATTATTCTCAATCCAAACATAACCCATCTTGAAAGTATTGTAACACTCTTGTTTAGCCATGAAGAAACCTTATTGGCACAAATTATGCATATACTTGCTACACTTAATCTTATTGCTAATGAACAATTCTTTAATGTAACAAAGCTTACATTTGAACATATATTTATGCTTTTTATGCGTGAGATTGCGGGGCTTACAAGCAATGATGTTTCAGGAGGTAAGATTCGTGTAATTGGTGCGTTAGAGGCAAGAAATCTTCGATTTAAAGAGGTATTAATTCTTGATTTTACCGATGATTTTGTCCCACATGTTACGCATGATGATGTATTCTTAAATTCTAAAATACGCACACATTATAATATGCCAACACGACTTGATAAAGAAAATCTCTACAAACACCATTATTACAATATTATGAGAAATACACAAATAACGCATATTAGCTTTGTTTATAATGATGAAAAGATTCCTTCAAATATGCTTTTTGAACTCCATTGTAACATAGAATCTGCACAATCTATTGATACACTTTATAGTTATTATGATAAAACACAGCAAAGTGATATAACATTTTATGACGATATATATAAGCCTTTTGATAACCATACAACAACGCACTTGAGTGCCACTGCATTAAATACCTATAGAGATTGCATTCGTAAATTTTATTTTCGTTATATTGAAAATCTTAGAGAAGAAGTAACTCAAAGCCAACATATTGGCACAATTATACATGCATGGCTTTATGAAGCATATATGCCCTATCAGGGCAAAATACTTACAAAAGATTCTATAGATATTATAGAATCTCATTTTTTTGAAAAATTACACTCTTTCCGCAAAGAAAGACTTACTACTCATTCTAATAAATCAAATGCAACCGAACAAATCGATATGACTACTTTTGTGCGTATTGATAATTTTAGTGTTGCAATGCAAGCTTTTTTTGCCTATGAAAAACAACGCGTGCAGGAATCTTGTGTGCAACTATTAGGGCTTGAATACCAATTCCAAATACCTTATAAAAATTATACTTTTTTGGGCTTTATTGATAGAATAGATAAAGTTGATTCTTCTATTATATTCTATGATTACAAAACAGGGGCAACACTACCTAAAAAAGATAATCTACAAATGCCTTTTTATGCTCTTTGTGCTCTTGATATGCCTTTATTGCAACCCTATCGTAATATGCCAATGCAGTTTTGCTATTACCATCTTGCTGCTAAACAAACGCAAAAAATGTTACAAATCCAAGATGAGAAGATACTCCAAACAGGTATAAACACTATCAATACAATATTACAAACTTTTGGACAAGAAAATATTATGACAGATAAAATTGCGACATGTAAAGCATGTGATTATGCTTTATTATGCAATCGTGATTAAGATATATAATCTGAAAATTTATAGTTTAGGTTTTGCAAATAAAAATTAAGCATCAAGCTTTGGTTTATAGCTTTATTGCCTTTGATTTTATAAAAATTAAATATATGTGATGGTAATCTAAAAGCAATATCTTGATAAAACAACATAGGCAAATATGCCAAACCCTAAGTTTTCTCTTTCACAATAAAGCACTAAAGCTTTAACTTCTATGAAATACTTGCTAAAGTATTACTTGCAGAATCCAATATACACATATGAGTTTAAAAGATAATAATAAAACATATATTAAATATGGATTCTAACAGATACTTAAAACCTCATACAACAAAAAATAGCATAAACCATAAAAATTTCTATCATAATGAATCTATGTTTATATCATAATCTTATAAATGTCCCATGTGTTGCAAAATACCAACTAAAGTGCGTTGGAGATAAAAAGGTAGTATTGCATATAATCGTGCTAATATTCCAAGCCAAAATGGAAAGATATAAAGCCGTTTGCCCGCTTTAATTGCACGATATATTTTATTTACTGCGGTCTTAAGTTCCATCTGTGGCACATATGGGTGGATAGAATCTGTAAGTCTTGTGCGGATAAAGCCCGGGCAAATAACACTTATATGCACTTCTTTGTTTGTAAGGCTTAGACTCTCTCCTAAGATTCGCACAAAATATTTTGATGCACTATAGCTTGGGGCATTAGGCAGTGGTGCAAGTGCAGCAATAGAACTCATCAATACTAGTTTTGGCTGCAATGCGTTTGCATGTAATTGTTTCTTTTGTTGCTGTAACGCAAAATATTCTAATGCATAAAAAGCTAAATGTGCAACACCAAGTGCATTTGTGCGGCTTACTTCAATGTGCTTTGCAGCATGTTCTTGCACACCTGTAGCAATCCCAGCATTTAAAATCAACATATCTAATTGCTTGCTAAATATTTCATCACACCAATGCTTACATGCTACTTCATCACCTATATCAAAACTTGTATAAACAACAATTAAATTTTTATTTAATGCTAATAAAGCTTGCCTGCATTCTTCAAGTTGCTCTTGATTGCGTCCAGCAAGGTAAATATGTGTTGCTTCATTTGCAAAAGCAAGTGCCAATGCCCTACCAATACCACTACTTGCACCGCTAATAGCAATACTATAAGATGTTTGTGGTTGCAACTTTTCATCATGTAATATTTGTGCATTATGTTCCATATATACTCTTTATACTAGAAAATATAACTTATTTAGTTTTTATTAGCTTTGAAATCCAACATCAATTGTCCCAAGCACTTCAAATGAAGCGTTTGGATCAATTTCAGCATGGCTTAATACTACAACAGAATCAAGTTTAAACTGCTCTAATTTAATACTTAAAGGCATACGCAATTGTGGATCTACAACTAAAATTACAGGTGTAATATTTCTTTGTAAAATTTTTACACTCTCTTGCTCCACAGCATCGATAAGCTTTTGCATTTCACTTGCATTAAGCAATAAGAATTTTGCACCATGTTGATCTTTAAGTTTATTTAAGAGAAAATGTTCAGATTCTTGTGATAATGTAACAAGTTTAATATTGCCATCTTCAGATTTAAAGACATTTGTAATAACA
>JARHZY010000110.1 GCA_029264655.1 Helicobacter sp.
ATTCCGTGATATAGAATCTAAAAGTAAATAAATGGTGCATGAATGGTTTAGCTTGTTTATCAACAGAATCTAGCGTATAATTTATCATTACATTTATCTATACAAACTCCAATATGCTAAAAAGCTACCAGATAAACAATAAGCATACTAAAACATTAGCAAATATAACTTTATAATATTAATTGTTTTCTAATGTTTCGTTAAATATATCCATCTTGGGGTTATAAACTCTCGTGTGGATATTGAAAAATCCAAGCAATGTGCTAAACACATTATCATGCGATAATTTATAATCCTTATGTTTTAAGGCTAGTTTCATATATGCCTGGTTGTTACTCCAAAACATAGCCGGTATATGAATTTGTGTTTGTGGTGCTAGTGCATAAGGCATACTATGCAAATAGATTCCGTTCTCCCCTAAACTTTCACCATGGTCAGACATATAAAGTAGGCTTATTTCATAATCATCATATTGTTGTAAGATTTTTATAATTTCATAAAGAATATAATCTGTATAAAGCAATGTATTATCATAGGTATTTATGATTGATTGATTATCGCAAGTGCTTAAATCGTTTGTATCACAAGTTGGGGTAAATCGTCTAAATTCGTTTGTATAACGTTTGTAATAAGTTGGTCCATGCGAACCTTGCAGGTGTAGTAAAATGATATTTTGCTTTTTAAGATTATGTAGTTTTGTTCTGAGCTCATCAAGTAAAGCAATATCGTAGTCAGCTGCTATATCTTTTGTTTGCGCAATCCTTGCACAAACTCCTTGACAATAGCCATAATTATTGCCAAACCAACTTACATCAACGCCTGTTTTTTGTAAAATATCAAGTACATTTTCTTTATATTGAGAGATAGAAAAATTATCTCTATTGGATTCAGAAAACATACAAGGCAAACTTATAACCGTGGCGGTTCCACAAGAAAAGAAATTACGAAAATAAATCATATCTGTTTGCTTTGTGTAAAAATTAGTATCATTTATAATATATCCACCCAGAGAATAATTTGCTGCTCTAGCTGTTTCACCAACAACAAACACTAGAATTTTCTTTTTATCTTGATTGTGTCGTATTGCATCATCTGCAATAACTTGAAATTCTGGTTTTGGTAATACATCTTTTTGAAGATAACGAACAAACGAGTAAATTTGATAGAAAGGAACATCATACATGCGTATTTGATTGTAGTTTAAAAAAAATGGAACATATACTCGCGTAAGTGGTGCAAATATTGCTATAAACAATAATAGTGATCCCATTATATTTGCTATTTTGATTATAGTGTGTTTTTTGAATGGTGGATAAACAATACTTATTCTTGCAATAAAAATGCACAATGCAATACATATTATAGCTAGTATAATAAATTTAACGCCAATTAATTCCCTTACTTCCCTTGCATCTGTATGCATTACATTTCTTATCATATCCGCATTAATAACAATTCCATAAGATTGCATAAAATATACACTAAATATAGAAATAATTATGAATAGTATTGAAAAAAACTTACTGAAATATCGCATAAAAAATAAGGTTATGATAATATTTGCAAGAGAAAAGAACATAGCTACCATACCACAAGTAAGTAAGAAATTGTATTGAGAAAATTTTGGATATGCAAATAGAAAAAATTCAAAACTAGCAATAGTTACAAAAAAAGCATTTATCCAAGCAAATTTAAGCCATGAAATAGAAAATCTCATCATGTTTTTAAAAAACCTATAAATAAGATTAAAGTTTTATTCTAGCAGACTTTCTTTATATGTGAGTAAATAACAGAAGAAACCATAGTATAGAATTACCATCAATTAACAATATTAAAATATTAGACCATGTTATCTTACTATATTTTTTAATTTCTTTTTACTCTTATGTCAAAATACTACATATCATAATTAGGAAAATATTTTGCATATTGCAATTATATCCCCTTAAAATATTAATAAAACAGGTATTATATGATTGTATTTTGGTAATTATATAAATTAAAATATTTTATATTTTGCTTTTCTGAAGCAAGTGCGAATATTGTTTGTGTTGGTAATATCTTATATATATTGGTATAAAGTTTTAGCATTATCTTTACTTAATGTTGGGATATTTATATAATATTTTTTATTATACTTTACATTTTACTTTTTGCTTGACAAAATACATAAAATCGTTAAATAAATAATATAAATTTTTAAGATTTATAACATAATATTAAGTTTGAAATGAATCTAATTTTCATCTTGTAAAAATCACATACTAATTATTTCTATATTTCATTTTGCTTCTTTTAGCAGAGCCACAACGCCACCATTTCACATACTTTTATTGCAAATAGTAAAAATAGGTATTCTATAATTATATTGCAGTAATTGTAGGCATATGTTGGCTTAATGCAAGGGTAAGTCGCATGAGTTGTTCTTCTTGCATATTGCTTGTAAGTGAGATTCTAATGCGTGCTGTATTTGGTGGGACGCTAGGCGTTTTAATCGCAGGGGCAAAAAAGCCTGATTCCATAAGTTTATTTGCAAGCAATAATGCGTGTTTATTGGTATAAACAATTAAAGATAGAATCTGTGCTTCACCTATTAATGTTATATTGTGGTGAAGGCATTTTTTTTGTAAGAAAGCACTTAATGCAAGTAATTTTTTTCTCCTCGTTTGTAGAGTGTGTAATTTCTGAAAAACAAAAAAACTCCATGCAACATTAATTGGGGCAAGGGCTGTTGAATAGATAAAACCCCTTGCTTTATTAATAAAAAATGCTTTATAATGGGCTGGGCAAAGCATGCTAGCACCAAAAGAACCAATTGCCTTACCAAAAGTGAAAACTAAAAAATCAATACAATGTGCTAACCCTAAATGATGTGCTAACCCTAAACCACTATCACCAAAAACACCAACACTATGAGCTTCATCAAGATAGAGCAATACATTATGGTATTGTTTTTTTAAAGCACAAAGAGATTCTAAATTTGCACAATCACCCTCCATACTAAAAAGCCCTTCACTTATAATAATGATAATATCATAACGGCTATGTGTTTTGGTTAAAATATCTGCAAGTTCTTGCATATTATTATGTGTATAACGCATAAATCTTTTACCACCAAGACGCAAGCCATCTATAATACTTGCATGCACAAATTTATCTACAATAAATAATACATTTTCAAGCAAACTTAATGCTTGCACGCAAGAAATATTAAGATGATAGCCGCTATTAAATAAAAGGCATTCTTTGTTATCAAAAGATTTTGCTATATAATCTTCAAGTTGCATATAGACTTTATGATTACCGCTTAGACTACGCGATGATGTGCTACCTAATAAGTAATTTTCTTGTGTTATTGTATCAAAAAACTCTTGCTTTAGCTCTACATCTGTAGCAACATTTAAATAATCATTGCTTGCAAGATTCAACATTCTTTTTCCATCTTTTATAATATCCATACCATCATAATCTATATGTTGCAATGTGCGTAGATTGTTGTCTTTTGCTAATGCTTCTAATATTTTTGTAGCTTGCATGCTTTATCCTTTTGACTAAAATTATTGCAAAAAAAAATCTTTTTAGCTACTATTTTACTATAAAACAGATATTTTTTGTAAAAGGTATGCTATGCAAAACCACATTCAAGAACATTTAGCTACACTTGATTTAGCACATATTTGGCATCCATGCACACAAATGAAAGACCATGAACAATTCCCATTAATTCCCATTAAGCATGCAAAAGGAGTATATCTTTATGATTTTAATGATAAGGGATATATTGATTGTGTAAGTAGTTGGTGGGTTAATCTCTTTGGGCATTGCAATGAATATATTAATAATGCGATTAGCACACAGCTAGTAAATCTTGAGCATGTGATTCTAGCAGGTTTTACACATGAGCCAATCATTACATTATCAAGCCGTCTTTGTGCATTGTTGCCAGATGCATTAACAAAATGTTTTTATGCTGATAATGGTTCATCTGCTATTGAAGTAGCACTTAAAATGAGTTTCCATTATTTTCATAATCACGGAGAAAAACGCAATCTTTTTCTTGCTTTGAATAATGCTTACCATGGTGAAACTATTGGTGCATTAAGTGTTGGCGATGTTGCTCTTTATAAAGAAACTTATGCACCTTTACTCTTAGAATCTTTACGCACTCCTGCACCTCCAACACAATTTGGTGATTATGCAAGTGCTTTAGAATCTTTAGAACAAATATTAAAGATACATGGCACTCAAATTTGTGCTTTTATCCTTGAGCCACTCATACAATGTGCGGGTAATATGCATATGTATAATAAAGATTATATACATGAAGCATGCATATTGTGTAAAGAATATGGAATCCAAATTATTTTTGATGAAATTGCAGTGGGCTTTGGACGCACAGGCAGTATGTTTGCTTTAGAGCAATGTGGTGTTGTCCCAGATTATTTATGCTTATCAAAGGGTATTAGTGGGGGATATATGCCTCTTTCTGTTGTTATCACTACGGATTCTATTTATCAGGCATTTTATGCTCCCTATGCGACATATAAAGCATTCTTGCATTCTCATAGCTATACAGGCAATACACTTGCATGTGCTGCAGCAAATGCTGTGCTTGATATTTTTCTTCATGATAATATTATTGCAAAAAATAAAGAATTAAGCACATATATGCAACAAGAGTTTGCTTTATTGCAAGATTCCAATAAAGTAACAAATATGCGTATATGTGGTATGGTTGTTGCCTTTGAGGTAATAACTTCAAAAGAGCGTCCTAATATATTTATTTTTCAAGAGGGATTAAAAAGGGGGTTGTTGTTGCGTCCGCTTGGACATACAATTTATTTTATGCCGCCTTATGTTATTACACGAGATTTAATACATTATGTTGTGCAATGTTTAAAAGAAATTATTGCTATGCTATAATCCATTAATAATGTAAGAATCGTTGTATTAATATTCATTATGGAGCAACTTTTGCTTTTATCTTTATATATGATAGCAATGAAAATTTTATATAAGCTAAAAACTATGCTATAATATTTAATTTTAAAATTTAATTAAGGTGAGGTTTATTGTGAGCATTCTTGGTATGCTTTTTCGACCACTTTTTGCAACTGTGCTCATTGGAGTTAATTATGACTCTACTACCTGTCGTGTCAAAGTTGTGAAAAAACGAGGTGGACATATCGTAGAGGAGACAGATAAAGAATTTAAAATTTTAGATGGCAATCTGTCTGCTGAAGTGATTAAGTTTATCAAGAGATTAAAATCACACTATGCCTATAGTTATGTTGCAATACTTTCTAAAAATACAGAGCAAGTTTTAGTGCCCGGCACTAAGAAAAATCAATTTGGTGCATTTAATGTAAATGAGAAAGAATATAAGTTTGTTAAACTCCCAAGTGCATTTGCATTTATTCTCAAAGATGATATTACACATTATCAAGATTTATTTAAGAAGGCAAAAGGTTTAGATTTTTTATTCTCCCCTTTTGTTTTACTTTTTTTTAAAGCAAAGACTTTTGTTGGCGATCATCCAAAGCTTTTTGTGTTGCAAGAAAAAGAAAATTTAGCAGCAATGATAATAACGCGTAAGGCAATTTTATATGGTTCATTTTTACCTATGAGTGCAGGAGAACAAGTAACGAGCGTGCATGATTTGCTTCCATCTTCATTGGCTAGTGATGATGTGCTTGTTGCCACTACTGCACAATCAAGCTCTACTGCACAAGGTTTAGATGATTTAAATACAGAGCTTGGTGGCTTAGAAGATGAATTAGAGGATTATGAAAACTTTGATTTTGATAGTCTTACAGGTGATTCAGGTGATCATATAAGTGGTTCAAGTGGTGATGGCGATAGCGAAGATTCCAATATGAATAATTTACATGATTTAGGACGCTCTACAACCATTATTAATCTTTTGCAAGCGGCAATTAAGGATTTTTATCATAATTCTCTGTATGAAAGTGATTTTATTGAGGAAATTGTATTTTTTGATTGTTATGGAATCTCATCGCAAGCAGTAGATAATATTCGTTCCAATCTCATGATAGATTTTTCTCTTGTTAAACTTGATTTATTGAAGGAATTAACAAATATTATACAGATTGAGTTAGATAGTTAGGATGGCATTATGACTTATAGTTTTACAAAAGCAACTCCAAAGCGTGTATTAAAACCAGCCACAAAGATATGGGCATTTTACTTTATACTTGCTTTTGGCATTTTGGTTGGTTTTAAAGTAAAACTTTTATTGCAAATTGAGGCATTAAAAGAAACCCAAATTGCAGCAAAAGCTGAACAAGAACGCATTGTGCAATCAACAAAGGCATTAGAACAAGAAGGTGAACGTTTACATTATGAGCTTGGCGTAGCACAAAAGATTGCTAATAGAGATGAAAAGTTGCGTATGCAGATTCAAAATATTATTGCCATGATTCCACAAGGCGTGCAAATTACCACAATAAGATTTGAAAATAATCAGCTTTTTATGCGTGGTACAACAATTAGTAAAGAGCTTTTTGAAACTTCTTTGCAATCACAATTACGCACAATTTATGCACGCAGTAATGCAAGCTTTTATGAATTGCCAAGTGGTTGGTTTAATTTTGAATCAATTAGCCAAACTTTAGCTGATGATGGGCTTATAGAGCGAATTGATAATATACGATAAGGGTTATTAATGGTATATGAATGCATAAAATACAACACAACACAACACAATATTGACATAGCCTTAATGCCTTTCATATTACAAAATAATAAGGAGCATACATGGCAATATTAAAAGATGTAGAACCAGATGTTATTTTTCGCCACCTTGTATGGAGTGTTTTATTTGTAGCTGCAGTTGCCTATTATATTAATATGTATATTATGCCAAATGTTGAGGCATATAAGGAACAAGTGCGTTTTACGCGTGTAACTCAAAGTGTGCTTGCTAGCACAAAAGCAGTGCGTGATAACGCACAAGCAACAATTAATGCTTTTTCAGGAAGTAACTATGATCAAATAAAGGTGTTTAGTAGTGCCATTAATGAAGCTATAATTCGTAAGAATCTACCAAAAGGTTTTTTACGCATTAATGTTAAAAAGATACATGAAGAACTCATTCCACAAGACCAACTCAAAAAACAATATTATGCTATTAGTGGAGAGGTAGGCATTAATAATCTTAAACTTATTCTTGATATTGTGCCTAAATTACATGAAAAAAATGTAAGTGCTATTCTTGAACTTCCTTTCATAGTGCAGAAAACAGCAAAAGGAAATCTTGCGTTTGAGTTACGCATAGCAATTACACAAAGCACTTATAAGCGATAGTGGTTTAAGGCACACAAACTCAATTATAAAATCAATAGCAACTCTTTGTAGTATATAATAAGTTGTATAAAAATAAAAAGGATATAAATGACAAAAGATAATCATGATTCTATAAACGATAAAAGACCATTTGATACAGCATGGGAACAATGTATTTATGATGAATGTGAAAAACGCGGATATTTTGAGCCAGATTGCCATGCAGTATATAACCCACATTATAAAGATTTAAAGCCATTTTGCATTATGATGCCACCACCAAATGTTACAGGTGTTTTGCATATTGGGCATGCACTTACTTTCACATTGCAAGATATTATGACGCGTTATAAGCGTATGGATGGATTTAAAGTATTATGGCAACCGGGTCTTGATCATGCTGGGATTGCTACCCAAAATGTTGTGGAAAAAAAGCTTCTTGCACAAGGTATCAAAAAAGAAGATATTGGGAGAGAAGCATTTATACAAAAAGTATGGGAATGGAAAGAGGAAAGCGGTGGTGCTATCTTAAAACAAATGCGTATCATGGGATTTTCTCCTGCATTTAAACGCACTCGTTTTACAATGGATGATGGGCTTGTGCAAGCGGTAAAAGAAACCTTTTGCGCATGGTATGCACAAGGGCTTATTTATCGTGGCAAACGCATGATTAATTGGTGCACACATGATGGTGCATTGAGTGATATCGAAGTAGAATATAAAGAAAATCAAGGAAAACTTTATTATTTGCGTTATTATTTGAGTGATTATATAGATTCTAATGGGTGTATAATAGAATCTAATGATACAAATGAAAAACCCTATATTATTGTCGCAACAACGCGTCCTGAAACTTTTTTTGGTGATACAGCACTCATGGTGCATCCAGATGATTTACGCTATAAACATTTAATTGGCAAAACAATCACATTACCGCTTATCCACAGAAAGATTCCAATTATTGCAGATTCTATTGTAGATATGGAGTTTGGTAGCGGTGCAGTTAAGGTAACACCAGCCCATGATATGAATGACTATGAGGTTTCATTGCGTCATGGTTTAGCACATATTGTTGTTTTTGATAAACATGGAATCTTAAATGAACAATGTGGAGCATTTCAAGGAATAGAAAGGCTTACCGCACGCGAGCAAATTATTACCGCATTGCAAACAGATGGTTTTGTAGAAAAAATAGAAGAATATACAAATAAAGTAGGTATATGTTATCGTTGTGGCAATATTATTGAACCTTATATTTCAGAGCAATGGTTTGTAAAAGCACAAGCAGCAAAAGGTGCAATTAAACGTGTGGCAAATGGTGAGACAAGATTCTACCCAAACCAATGGAAAAATAATTATGATGCATGGATGCGTGATTTGCGTGATTGGTGTATTAGCCGCCAACTTTGGTGGGGGCATAGAATCCCTGTATTTTATTGTGTATGTGGGCATGAATTTGCAAGTAAAGAAGATATGCCATCATGCCCGCAATGTGGTAGCAATGAAGTAACACAAGATAGCGATGTGCTTGATACATGGTTTAGCTCTGGACTTTGGACGCATAGCACGCTTGGTTTTGGGAATGGTGAATTTGGTAAAGGTGTATTATGGCAAAAAGATGATTTAGCTACATTCCACCCTAATGCTTTGCTTATTACTGGATTTGATATTCTCTTTTTTTGGGTTGCACGTATGCTTTTAAGTGCTGATATTAATTGCAAAGAAATTGCATTTAAAGATATTTATTTACATGCTCTTGTGCTTGATGAAAAAGGGCAGAAAATGAGTAAATCAAAGGGCAATGTTATTGATCCATTAACACTTTGTGCTACATATAGCCCTGATGTTGTGCGTTTTACGCTTGCATTTTTATGTGTGCAAGGTAGAGATATTCGTCTCTCACAAAAGCAACTTGAAATTACGCGTAATTTTACTAATAAAATTATTAATGCTGCAAGCTTTTTAGCACTTTATGCAGGGCAATTAGATACACATTATACTTTTGGAGAAAAACAGAATTTAAATGATTATAAAACGCCGCTTGGAATCTATATGAAATCACGTCTTAATCTTGCAATTACAGAAGTGCGTAGTGCATTGGCAGCATATAGATTTGATCTATACGCAAGCATTATGTATCGTTTTTTGTGGAATGAATTTTGTGATATTGGTATTGAATGTGCAAAAGCAAGTAAGCAAAGTGTTTTTGAGCTTGCTAGTATTCTTTTAGAATCTATGAAGCTTTTGCATCCTTTAATGCCATTTTTAAGTGAATATATTTTCCAACGTCTTTTAGGAAGAGATATAGAATCTGGATTAAAAGATTTTCGCTCTATTATGATAGAATCTTTTCCTTCTGATAATATACGCCATACTACATTAGAACAAGGCTTTGCTATTATACTTGATTCCATTACAACAATTCGCAGGATGCGTGCAAATCTAGGCATAAGTAGTGATATAATATCTGAAGTTTTTATTGAATTGCAAGAACAAGATAAAATATTATTACAATCACTTCATATAGGAGATGGTTGCACGGATTTTTATGCTCTTTTTGTTTCTTTTGTGGCTAAACTAGCAAAAGCCCAAGAAGTGGTATTTGTAGATTCTAAGCCTCCACATTGTATTGCAGATATTGGCGAGCTTACAAAAATTTATTTAGCTGCAAATAATTTTGATTTAGAGGGGATATTGGGACGCTTAGATAAACAAGAGCAAAAGTTGCAAAAAGAAATTACAAAATTAAATAATATGCTTAATAATGCAAAATTTATTGCTAATGCTCCAGAATCAGTTGTTACACAAAATAAACAAAATCTCATAGACTTGCAAGAAAAACTCAATAAGGTTATGAGCGAAAAAGAAGCATTGCTTGCAGCACAACAATAATAAGGATTTAATATGAATAAACATTTATTTAATTTTATTGTAAAGAGCGTGCAAATGCTATTTCTATCAAGCTTTAAATACTTTTTATATGCTATTTTTTCACCAAGAAGCACAAAACAAGCAAAATGGTATAAACTTTATTTAGATAGCAAAATGAAAGTAAAATTTACAATATTCCATTTTAAACAAATGTATTCATGGACACAATCAAAACAATATAAACAGCAATATAGTGATACACAACATCCATATCCACCTTTGCTTAATCCTGAAACCACCATGTATATACATATTAATGCACAGCTTGCGTGGGCGTTAAACCTGCCATTACCAATGACTATGGGGGGGGGGGGGGATAAAGTTTATTATGGTTATGGCGTCATTTACAGGGCATACTGCTATGGTGCAGGGTTTAAAGAAATGTGGCATTACTATAATGGACGATCACAATTTTAATATATATGAACATTATTGCTATAACTATAATGCTTTAGTTAAAAAACAAGATATTGTAATTAATCTAACTATATATGCTCAACCACAGCTTTTTCATGAGATACAAAAATTTATTCTTATGCTCGATACGAACATAAAAATACTATGGTTGGTAAGAGATCCTATATCAAGACTAAAATCAAGTTTAAATAATTCATGGGGAAAAAGCCATATAGTGGAAAATTTCTCACCTAATACCGATTTGTCATTGCTTGAAAACAGAATATACTATCATATAGACATTCATAAGAGTATTCACGATAGAATTAAAATATCAATAGCACAAAATACATTTGGCTATGCCAATCTATATACTTTTTTATCATTACATAATTTTAAAAATATTGCATTTTTAGATATGGCAGCAATAGACCCAAGTAGAGCATTTAGTACTTTTTGTAGACTTGCATTAGATTTTAATTTTTGCCCACCGCATAATCCCAGTGATTTTAACCAAATTGTACATATGCAAATTTTTAGTGGTTTTTTGCCACTTCGGTATGTAATTTTTGATATTGAATTTTATATTACACCTTATAAAAACATCCAATATGAAGTCAGCGAATTATTATCTCTTAATACGCAGTTTTTTGATTATGAATTTTATGTTTATGTGGATTGTAAGTATATTTCCAATATCCAACTAAATCATCTTGCTATTAAAAGGGCTTTGCAGCATTTTATCAATAAATTAAAAGAAGCTATAGAAGTAGAAAATAATAATAAAACAAATGAACATAAAATATTGCAACTTGTTAAAAATGATGTAGCCCAATATGAAATATTGTGGCATATTGTATCTAAAGAAGCTTATTTTGTGGAAAAGATGCGACCAGATATTGTTGCTACATGGACATACTACCAACAATTACACACCTTATACACATAGCATATATAATATTGCAAAATGCTTACAATACAAATAATAAGAGGTAAATTTAATGGTGTAGATATTTTAATATTATGCAATAATAAAAGATTCTATACTGCATTATTATTTTTATATGCTATTGTTTTCTATTCCTTTTGTGAATTTAGTGTATAATCTTTCTTACAAATATAAATAATTTTTTTTGGAGTATATTTCTATGGTAAAGAAACAAAGAAGTGCAGTTGCACTTTTTAGTGGTGGATTAGATTCTATGATTTCTATGCAATTATTGCACGAACAAGGTATTAAAGTATATGCTATTAATTTTAATATAGGTTTTGGTAGCAATAAAGATAAAAGTGAATATTTTCGCAATGCAGCACAACAAGTAGGAGCAGAATTAATACAAATTAATATTGCAAAGCAATTTTTTGATAATATTTTATTCCAGCCAAAATATGGCTATGGTAAATATTTTAATCCTTGTATTGATTGCCATGCTAATATGTTTGCACATGCATTTGCGAAAATGGTAGAGCTTGGTGCAGATTTTGCTATTAGTGGTGAAGTGTTGGGGCAACGTCCAAAAAGCCAACGCAAAGAAGCTATGGATCAAGTGAGAAAACTTGTAAGAACAATAGGTGAGAATCCACTTTATGATTCTATTCTTAGTCGTGATGGTAGTGATAAAAGCAAGCCCCAAACACTTGATGAGCTTATATTGCGTCCTATGAGTGCCAAACTTATGCCAGAAACTTTTCCTGAAAAGATGGGATGGGTTGATAGGACAAAATTACTTGGTGTGAGTGGGCGAGGCAGGCATACTCAACTTGCTTTATTGAAAAAATATAATTGGAAATATCATGAAAAGCCCGGGGGAGGTTGTTTGCTTACTGATACTTCAGTGGCACTTAAAATTAAAGATATGCAGGCACATAGGGAAGTTGTTTTTGAAGATGTTGCACTTTTTAAGATTGGGCGGTATATGGTTCTAGAGCATGGCACGCGTTGTGTTATTTCACGCAATGAAGAAGAAGGCAAAAAACTTGATATTACACATGCTTTTATGGAAAAAATAATATTGCAAGATATACACGGACCAATTGCATTAATTGAAAAAAATGCACACCATGATGATAGAATCTTGGCTGCACGCATTGTGCTTGGCTATGCTAAAACAGAGCAAGACAAATATTATAATGTGCGTATTGGCGATGAGGTATTAGAGCTTATGCCTTATGCAAAAGAGGAAGCAAGTAAATTCTTGCTTTTGCAATCTTCTTAGAATCTCAATAAAAAGAGTAGTTATGATACAATATGTATTTTATGATGATACCGATTGTGGTGGGATTGTATATCATGCTCGTTATTTAGTGTTTTGCGAACGTGCACGTTCATTATTCTTTTTTGAAAAAGGTATGTTACCACAAAATACACAATATGGTTTTGTAGTGCAGCATATAGAATCTCATTTTGTAAAAACATTACAACTTGGTGATATGTATCAAGTGCAAACGATACCTATAGAAATTAAAAGTGCTTCAGTAACACTCAAGCAAGATGTGTATAAAATTGGTGCATTAAATATTAAGTCCCATAAAAAAGAGCTTGTTTTTACTATGCAAGTCCGATTAGCACATATTGATTTGCAAGCAAAAAAGCCATGTAAAATAACGAACTCATTACAAGATGTAATGGCATTTTTTACTGATATATAGATTCTAATTTTTAATGAAGACAATGGACAACAAAGCAATATAAGTTTTATTATAAAATGCTTTTTATATATCTAAATAATATAATATTTCAAAGTAATATATCTAAACTTAAAGCTTTTAACTATTACTTTATCTATGTGCTTATAAGTTTTTATATAATAGGTTTTTTAATGTTTATTTGGATTATGCTTTATCGTGTTTATAAATATATTATTTTATAATAAAATAATATAAGCATTAACTTATAAAACATTCCGCTGCTTTAAAAAATGACTTTATGTATGAAAATTTATAACTACTACTAAATTTATTTTGTTAGTATTGTTAGTATATTGTATATTCTATATATCCATATTTAAAATCAAAGTGTAGTTAAATACCGCATTTTAACTTTGATTTTATGCAAAACTATACATATATGGCATGCAAGAGTGTGCTAGTTTTATTATAAGTAAGCATAAGTTACAGGTAAGTTTTTATGCGTATGCAATGTAGCTATATAAGCAAATAGAATATAATATTATGGTGTTTATGATAATTATAGCTTTCAAGTTTATATAAAATACTCGTATCTTTATGCAATGAATTTATTGGTGGAACTATTTATGGTTTCATCCCTCTCCCATTTATTTTATATTATATAAAATAAATTTATAGTTGGATTTAAGAATATGCAATTTATATATTTTATGAGATAGTATTTTGTTTTCATGATGTGATATAATCCATATAGAAAAGGAATTTTTGCTAATTAAGTTGCACTTCCTAAATAGTAATAGTTTATTGCTATTTAGGAAGCGTTTATAATATTTTATTTTTTGCTTATTGCAACAATATAAGGTTATTTAAGCTGATATAATGCATTTAGTGGCTATTTGTAGGGGGTAGGCTACCATTATGCAAGGTGAAATACAAAGGATTAAATAACATTGCCATATTGGATTTAGATATATTAATCATATGGTATTGCTTTTAAGAGAAATAAGCAGTAGATAAAATAGTATTAAATGGAGAAAAGAGTAGGGTTTCTTTATTTATGTTGAATAATGTATTTTAACATTATTGTGATACTATGCTTTTATATTAACATGATTGAGATAAAAATGCAACTACAAACAAGATATAAAAATCCGCCATCTTTGTGGCGTATGCGTTGGCAATTATTTTATGCATATAAACGTGCAAGATTTTCACTCTTTTGTTTTGTTGGAATCTTTATGGTGAGTTTGTTTGCACCATTTTTAGCAAACGATAAACCTTTATTGATTTATAAAAACCATACCTTTTATTTTCCAATTTTTGTTGATTATAGTGAAGTGGAGTTTGGTGGCGATTTTTATACAACACCAGATTATAAAGATCCATTTATGCAAAATCTTTTTGCCAATGATTTTGTGCTTTACCCTTTAATAGAATATGCAGCAGATAGCATTGATTGGACCCTGCAAGGCATACCACCAACACCACCAAGCACAATGCATTTTTTAGGGACTGATGACCAAGGTAGAGATGTGGCTGCGCGTTTGCTTTATGGCTTACGCACATCTTTGCTGTTTGGTATAATATTAAGTTTATGTAGTGTATGTATTGGGGTAATTATTGGGGGTATGCAGGGATATTATGGCGGTATGGTAGATTTATTGGGACAAAGGGTATTAGAAATTTGGAGTGGCATGCCTACTCTTTTTGTTATTATTATAGTGTCAAGTTTTGTATTGCCAACATTTTGGATTATTTTAGGTATCGTGTTGCTTTTTAGTTGGACAAGCATTGTTGGCGTTGTGCGTGCGGAATTTTTGCGTGCAAGAACACAAGACTATATTAAGGCATCAAAGGTGCTTGGATTTAGCGACATACATATTATGTTTGTGCATATTTTACCAAATGCATTGATTGCTACAATTACTTATTTGCCTTTTATTACGATTGGTAGCATTACAACGCTTGCGACACTTGATTTTTTGGGTTTTGGTATGCCGCTTGGTAGTGCAAGTCTTGGGGAGTTGTTAAATCAGGGAAAGAATAATATACAAGCACCGCATTTAGGTATTACAGGTTTTATTGTTATGTCTTTTGTGCTTTCTTTACTTGTGTTTATTGGTGAGGGTGTAAGAGTAGCATTTAGTGGTAGCAATCGTTAGCTATAAAATAAATATGTTGTTTATTTGGATTCTATAATATAGTTTGTAGGACTGCAATTACAATCCACAATAGATATAAATAATTTAATGAGCGCTACCAATAAAATGTTATAAAAGCTTATTAAGGGAACTCTGATATACTGATGTAATATAACATTAGGAATAGAAAGTATGTAATAATAGGTTTTAATGTAGATTATTTTGGTACGAAGTTAGTAGGGGTTTTTAGATATAAGCCTTATTTATCGCTTCTTTTAATTTCATCTTTTATCCTTAGATTATAAAACATAAAACAAATTATGCCCTATAAAATTAAATGCGATATTTTAAAACAATTAATTTAAGGTTTTATTTAAGTAATATGCAGGTAGTCTTTATTTCTCTTTCTTCTATCATCTCCATTAACATGTTGATTGTATTTTTCACAATATTTTCTTCTTCTTTTAAGGTTATTAAATCTTTTTTGCTATCAATGAATACATATTTTTTGTTGTGTGTAGCCCACCTTCTTGTATCATATTGTGGGTAAAGGGCAATAGTTGGAATTCTAAGGTTACAAGCAAGGTGTATTGTGCCTGTGCTTGGGCTTATTACGCAACTCATTTGATTAATAAATTCTGCTAGATTCAATAAATCATTATCATTGTGGAATATAACAACATTGTTTAACCTACTATCATTTATATGTTTTTTAAAAGCTGTCCATTGCTCAATAAAATATTTATCAACTTGTGGATATGTGGCTACACATGGTATGCAATTTGGTATTTTTGATACTTCATGTATAAGCAATAGAAAACCATTTAATGTTAATGAATAGGGACAAGCATTATTAAATGGATTTATTGCAATAAGATATGGTTGCTTAATACCACTAGATTCTAATATATTATTTAGTGAAGTTTCTAAAAAGCTTAATATATGTTTTTGATTTGTGCTAGAAGTTTTTACTTTAGCACAATTTAAGTCTATATATTGCATTTTATTATCATATAATTTTCTATCAATTCTCCTTACATATTCTAATAAAATTTGACGCTCATCTAACATATAATATTTTTTAAATGTATATATAGGGACTGTTTTACAACGACTAGATAAAAAACTTACAATTTTTGTTGCACATATTATTTTTTTTGCATTTGTTTTTAGAGCATTTTGTATAAAGCATGTTTTTGAATTACTTAAAATAAGATAATCGCAGTTATATAAATTTATATTCTCTGTGCTAATATCAGTTACTATATCAACAAATTTGCAATATTTAAGCAAATTTTGCATAATTTTACTTGTAAATATTACGAGCCTACACTCATATACTTTTTTAATTGCATAAAAAGATTCAATTCCTATGGCACTCTCACCTAATGCCCCACCAATAAACATAAACCCTATAACCATAACTAACCTTTATCCTTTAGGCTAAACATTGTTTAAAATTTTTTGTATGTCATCTTTAGTAACTTTTTCTTGTTCTATTAGTTTATTTGCAATTATTTTTATATAGTCTTTATTAGATAATATAAATTCTTTATGTTCTATTTTAGCATTTTCTAGTATATC
>JARHZY010000029.1 GCA_029264655.1 Helicobacter sp.
CTTCGGTTATCTTGTCTAATGCTCCTTTATTATTATTTATAGAATCTAATATGTTATTATCAAGATTTTTATTATTAGCACATTTGCCTTTTATTGCTTTATCATTTTCATAAGTGATTGTTGCTAAGAGTTGTTTATTATCAAGATAGTATCTTGCTTCACCTTGTATTTTACCATTTTTTATTGGCACTTCTACCCAAAGATTCCCATTTTCATAATACCATTTTTCAATACCATCTATTTTGCCATTTTTAAATGGGGTTTCATATTCAATATTCCCTTCTGCATATCCTTTTCAACACAACCTTGTATTTTATCTTGTTCATTTTGACATTCTTTTAAACCACTTGCTTTGTTAGCATTTACTTGTTTTACATTATCTGCATTATTTGTTAATGCTATTGCACCGCATAATATAAAGCTTACTACTATTTGTTTAATATTTATATAAGACATAACAAGCCCCTTAATTAGAATCTTTGTGTATTATAGCTTAACTTTTTAGGATTCTAGGTAGATATTTTATGAAATAAACAATATGTAAAATCTTTTAAATGAGTGCTTTTATACATAGCTTATGAAACTATAAATCTTTTTATTGCATACTATAAGAATCTTATTTGCTAAAAAGTGCTTTTAAAATATAGATTTTCATGTTAGTGTGCTTTATTGACATAGCATTATGAGAATATAGGCTTATTGCTATTAAGATATTTTTGCTTATAGTTTCTTTATAGCATTGCTATTTGCAATACTCTTTTAATACTTCGGTTATATTTTCTTTTGATATTTCATTGTTTATAGAATCTAAGTTTTTATTATTGGTATATTTACCACCTATTGCTTTGCCATCACTATAGGTTATTGTTATTAAGCGTTATTTATTGCTAAGATAGTGTTTGTTTCTCTATATCTTTTATTATTTTAATAACATTCTTCTCCAAAAATCTCGCTTTCATAATATTTTTTATATTACCTTCCTATTTATCATTATATATAGGCTTTCAGTCGCAAAACTCCTATTATTACACCACTCTTGCATAACACAAACCCATATCTATCTAAAACTTATATTTAGTATTTTAGCATTTTTTTTACTCAATATTTTGTGCTAAATCGTGGAGTTTTTGTTGTTTAAAGGCTTGCCAAGTTTGGTTTAAGATAGCTTGTCTTGCTGCTTTCATAAGTGTGATATAAAAATAAAGATTATGTATGCTTGCTAGCCTATGGTATGTAATTTCATTGGCACGGAATAAATGATGTAAATAGGCACGGCTATAATGCATACATGTAAAACATGTGCAAGTAGAATCAAGTGGCATAAAGTCTTGCTGGTAGCATGCTTTTTTAATATTTATCTTACCATAATTTGTAAAAATTGTTGCATTGCGAGCATTGCGAGTAGGCATTACACAATCAAACATATCCACTCCCCTATCAATACTTTCTAAAAGATTTTGCGGTGTGCCAACCCCCATAAGATAACGCGGTTTTGTTTCGGGTAAAAAATCGCATGCATAATCAAGGCATTCATACATTGCATTTGTGCTTTCGCCTACTGCTAACCCACCGATTGCATATCCGTCAAAATCAAGCATAGTGAGCTCACCTGCACTCCTTTTACGCATTTCATAATCTATACCACCTTGCATAATTGCAAAAATCTTATTTTGTAAAGCATGTTTTTGTTTTTGTTGGTTGTGATACATAATACTTTGTTTTGCCCATTTTGTTGTGCGTTGCACAGAATCTATTAGTTGTTCCTTTGTTGCTGGTAAGCCGACAAGATGATCTAATATCATCATAATATCAGAGTTAATTGCATATTCTATATCAAGAACTTTCTCTGGTGTAAAAAAATGCTTACTACCATCAATATGGGATTTAAAAGCTATACCATCATCATTATGTTTTACATTATCACTTAAGCTAAATGCTTGAAAACCACCACTATCTGTAAGATAATTACCATGAAAATTTGCAAAATGATGGATGCCTTTTGCCTTTTGGAGTGTTTCTATCCCTGGACGCAAATATAAATGATAAGTATTTGCGAGGATGAGATTTGTTTGCAATAGCTCTTTAATATCAGAAGCACTTAATCCTTTGATAACGCCTTGCGTGCCAACAGGCATAAAAATTGGTGTTTCTACTCTGCCATGTGCGAGGTTAAAACTACATGCTCTTGCCTTAGCAACTTTTGCTTGAATGTGAAATTGCATCAATACTCCTTAATTAGCCACAATGTGATTTAATATAGTTGAGAAAAAATAAACTAATTCTAATAAAAAAATGGGAATATTTTTACTAAAAGCACATAAAATGCTTGCAAATATATATGTTATGTTGTATAATTTTAGCTTTACCAAAGTAAGGAGATTACATGCAAAATACAATGACAAGACGCGAATTTGTAAAAATAGCTAGTGTAGTTGGAGGCTCAATGCTACTTGGGACAAGCTTATTCAATAGTGCATTTGCTGCCCCTCGTGTTAATATACAAGGCTTTTTTAGCACGCAAAAATTATATAATGGCGTAGAAATTCCATTTTATGGCTTTAATTCATGCAAAAAAGCATTAAGTGTAGCTGGTGAAAAAAGCACACAAGTAGTTTTAGAAGCTTTACAATCTGGTTACAAGTATGTTCAAGTACATGATGCAAGTAGGGAAGCTGGTGATAGTTTCGTATTAAGCCAAATGCCACGACAAGATATATTTCTAGCGTTACGATTACCAAAAGATGCCACAACAGATGAAAAGGTAATAGCAGCATTTAATGAAGGACTAGCCAAGATGAAAACAGATTATCTCGATCTTGTGCTTGTAGAGATTCCACAAGCACAAGGAAGAGCATCATGGTTAGAAGTTGCAACGGAAGTATGGCAAACGCTTGAAGATCTTTACAAACAAAAACGTGTACGTGCGATTGGTGTTGTAGATTTACAAGCAGAGCAGTTTAATGATTTCATAGAGACATGCGAAATAAAGCCTATGATAAATCAGCTAAATATTAGCCCTTTTACTTCTAGCCATACCCTTAAAACATATATAGAAAGATTGCAACACCATAAAATTGTTGTAAGCACGACTACAGCACTGGGAGATTTTGAGGGTTCTGTATATGATCCTATATTGCAAAAAGTTGCACAAAAACACAATAAAACAGGCGGACAAGTTGCATTGCGTTGGAGTTTGCAAATGGGATATATTACATTAGCAACAGCAGGCACTATCGAGCAAGTAAAAGAATACGCTGATATATTTAGTTTTGCCCTTGATGTGCGTGATATGAAAGCTATATCTAATATATATAACCCAAAAAAGAAATAAGATTACAATATTTCTTACTTTTTTCTGCTTAAAAGTGCCGTAGGGCACACAATAAAACGACTTCTATTCTGCAGTAATGTTGGTATTTGATTCAAAATGCTAGATATATAGTATAACAATATTTATATAAAGCATATTTTATAAGAGCTTAAGATGAAAATAAAGTATAAAATATCTCATATTGATTACACACATATTTTATAAATACCATATGCTTTTACTTTTTTACAACAAGCTTGATATATGCTATTAATATAATAAAGAGAAATCACTTCTAATAACCTAAAAATAATACATAGCTAAGGAAATAAGCATTATTATAATAATATCGTATTATGCATAAACTCCGAATCATATAGCAACTTTGATAGATAACACACTAAGAATATCAAAACATATTATGTAAAAGTGTGTTTTGGCAATGTCTCAACATATATACTTTGGCTAGGGAAAGCAAAACTAAGATTGCAATCTTGCACAATAGCCATAATCTTAAAAATTATATCTTCACGCACCGCAAAAAAATCATTTTTTGAAATACTTTGTGTGAAACAATCTACTAAAATATTAATTGAACTATCAGCAAGTGCTTCCACATAAACAGAAATACCGCTTTTATAACCCAAAAAGTCATCAAGCGAAATAATATCTTTACGCAGAGCGATAAAACGCATTTCTTCTTGACTATAATTTGGAGTAATTGCAATCTCTGGGTGATTCATAAGCATTTGTTTTATGGCAATAACACATTTTTTTAACTTTGCTTCATCTGCATCATAGGTTACACCGATACTCATTTTGATTCTACGTCCAGATTTTCTGCGACTCCAATTGCGTATTATTTTGCCTGCTAATTCTGAATTTGGCACAAATAATAATGCATTATCAGCAGTACGCACAGTAGTCCGCCGTAATCCAATCTCCACAACAACACCATCAATACCACCACATTCAATCCAATCACCCTGCGAAAAAGAATTATCAAATAAAAGTATCACTGAGGCAAAAAAGTTTGCTAATATATCTTTTACCGCAAGTGCAACCGCCAACCCACCTAATCCAAGTGAAGCAATAATGGTAGATACATTAAAACCTAAATATTTTAAAATTAATAAACATGCAATAATAATAATAATAGAATAAAAAGTTTTTAGGATAAGGTTAATAATTTCTCTGCGAATATCATTACTTGATCTTTGTAGAATTTTTGTTAGTAGCACTGTGCCATAACTTTTCACCAACGCCACCATAAACCATGCAATATTGATAATATAGAGAATACTAAACCACGCTTCAAGCCATTCTGGCTGTAATTGCGGGTAATAAAGCACACCAACACAAACGCGTAAGCTCCATACAAATAAAAATAGAGAAATTGGCTGCAATAAATTCTTTTGGATAATAGTATGTAACTCTTTATCTTGATTTGTTAAATGCACAACCATATCCATTACATAAACAACAAATTTTGTAATTAATTTGCGGCATGCCCACAAGATAATAAAACATAAAAGCGATAAAACAATTTTTATGATTTTTAAACTCTCATAATTGACTTCCATAAAGTGTGCGAGCCACTGCAATGTCCAACGCATGCAAGCATGTAAAATTGTATTTTGAGGCACTAATTCATCTGCATGCCATTCAAGATAAGTAGTAATTTCAATAGCAGTTGCAAGCTTATTGCGGTATTGCTCTATCTGTAATTGTAAATCTCTTTGTTGCTGTGCTGTAAATCCATGCGGTATATCAAAAGTAGTTGGCATAGCATTTAATGCTGTAAGTATTGGCTGCATAATATCAATAACTTTTTGTTTTTGTGAAAAAAAATCAATTTGTTTGCGTAAATTCTTAAAAAGTGTATAAATATGGGATTCTATTATCAAACTATTTATAGTAATGCTGCTTTGTAGTATTGCATAAGAATCATGCTGCACCTTAGAATCCTTAAGTTGCATTTCTTCTTCCATTTGCATTTGTTCATTTTGCTCTATATTGAAACCTAAGGATTGCTTTGTGTTACGAATATTGCTAACAAAATACTGCAAAAATATATTTTTTTGATTTAAAAGTATTTCTTTTTTAGCAAAATCATTGCTTGTATGGAGTGTATGAATTTGCCATGTAATATCAACAATATGATTAAATAATGCTGCAAGGCTACCAAAATTTAAAGGCATTGTGTTTGCATTTCTCTGTTTCTCCCCATTCTCTGCAAATACAAGCACGCAAAGAGAACAAGTCATTAAAAAAATGCTTATTAAATAAGTTATTTTTCTCATCTTGTAATCTCTATATGATATAGTTATGATACAAAACTAGCAATAAAACCTCTATCAAAACCTGCATAATCTTGATAAAAAGTTGCTACATATCCAGCTTTAGAGAGAGATTCTTGCATACTTTCTTTTTGGTCATAACCAATTTCACAAATTAAAAATTGTATTTGTTTTTCTCTAGCCTGTATAATGAGTTTTTTAAGAATTTCATCGCCCTTTTCCCCTCCAAAAAGTGCAATATGTGGCTCACACAATACTTCTTGATTTAAGGGATAGTTATTGGCAATATAAGGTGGATTTGCAACTAGAAGCGTAATTGGCTTACGCATAATAAGATAAGGTGAGGATAAGAGATTAGATTCTACAAATTCGCAACGATTTTCTAAACCAAGTTGTTGTATATTATGTTTAGCCACATTGAGTGCCTCTTTACTAATGTCTGTAACAACTGCACAAGTTTCTTGTGTATTTGCTAAAATGGCTGCACTAATTGCACCGCTACCAACACCTATTTCTATGAAATGTGTAATGTGATATGCATTAATCAATTCTAATGCCTTTTCGACCAAAAGTTCTGTCTCTGGACGCGGGATTAATACATTATTATCAACATATAACTCTAAATTATAAAAATTTACTTTATTGGTAAGATATTCAAGTGGCACACCATTTTTACGCATAGCAAGCAACTTAAAATAACGTTGCTTATCAAAATCTGTAATTTCTTTTTTACCATGCGTATGTAACTCAACACGCGTCATATTTAAAATATGTCCAAGCAGTATTTCTGCTTCATAGCGTGGGCTTACGATATTAAACTCCGCTTGTATATCAAGTGGTTGGCGTAAATGATTTGATTGCATTGGCAAGTCTTTTGGTAATTGATCTGTCTCAAAAGAATTAATATCTGTGAGCAAAAACTGCGTTTCATAAACTAATTTTTTAAATTCTTCAAGATTCATGTCTTTTAAAAATGCAATTGCAATGCGTAATAACAAATCAATTTCTATCATACAAACCTCCAAGTGCCTTTAAACGTTCTAAAAGTGGTGGGTGCGAATAATAGAAAAATATATAGGCTGGATGTGAATGAGGGAATGCTTTATTTTCATTGACAAGACGCACTAAAGCTTCACTAAGTGCCTTCTTACTCACACACGCAGCCCCAAATGCATCAGCCCTATACTCTGCCTTACGGCTAAAATAACTTTGAATTGGCATAAATAAAAATGACAAAACAGGTAAAAGAAGTATCGCTAAAATAAGAATGCTGCTCTCTGTAAGTGGCAACCCTAAATACAAACAAAGAGAATCAAAAAATAATCCCATAATGGCAAATATAATAAATAAAATGCTGCCACTTATAGCAATATTACATATTATATCTTTATGTTTAAAATGTCCGAGTTCATGCCCTAAAATAGCAATAAGCCCATCTTCACTAATTTTATCAAGCAAAGTATCAAAAAGCACAACGCGTTTCGCACTCCCTAATCCACCAAAATATGCATTTAATCTCCCATCACGCTTACTTGCATCAATAACAAAAATCCCACTACTTTTAAAGCCTACACATTCCATAAGTGCTTGTATCCTTTGGCTTAATGCCTCATCTTTAAGTGGTGTAAATTTATTAAACATTGGGGCAATAAGCGTTGGATAAATAAGTTGCATAAGCACAATAAGACAAAACACAAAAAGAAATCCTATTACCCACCACAAATGAAGAGATTCCATAACCCATAAAAGTATGGCAAATACTATACTAAACAAAATTCCGCTTAAACATATGATTTTTATATTATCAAGTAAAAAATCTTTTATGCGTTGCTTATTGAAGCCATAGTGCAAATCTATACGTTTATGTATTATGCTAAAAGGAAAATGTAGAAGTGCATGTATAATAATAAAAGACATAAGCACAAGCCAATTCGCACCAAAACTGCTAATAGGTTGGGCATTGCAGGTTTGCATAAGATAGGTAATACCAAACTGCAACCAAAACACTAATATAAGAAAACTAAACACATGTTCATATAACGAAACTTTGCGTTGTGCTATCGCATAATTTGCAGCAAGATTGTAATCTTGTGCATTTAAAATCACTGGCTTTTGTGTTGCATAAGTCCGAATATGGCGTATTTGTAAAATATCTAAAACAATTGCTGGAATAACATAACATAGCAAATATGCTAAAGCAACAAGATACAATGCAATCTCCTTTTTGCAATAAAAATCCTTTTATTAAAGTTTCTTAGTTTATTATATTTTTTTAAACACTATGCTAATTATATAATAAAGTTATAAAATTCTAAGAAAGTATATTAATACACTATTTAAGTAATATAAATAAAAACTATATGATACCAATCACTCTCTGCTTATAGAAGTGAAAATACCCCATATTCTTCTTACTATCTATGTTGGAATCTGCTTTTTAAATAAAGGGTATTTCTCTCTATTTACTTAAATATTGGATTTTTAATTTGCAATTTTACTCATAAAGCACAACATAAACATTTTGTGGTCCATGCACACCAAAAACGGTTTGCAATTCAATATCAGCTGTCCTGCTTGGTCCTGCTAAAAATACAATATTTGTCGGTAATCCTGAATCTTGCCCACTTGTTTTTAAACGTTGGAATGCCGCAAAAAGATTTGGCACAATAGTATCTTTATGCAATAAAACAATGCATGTTTTGACAACAAGGGAAGCAAGACGTGGATTACATTCATTTGTGCCAAGCCCTAATATACCAAGATTAGCAACACCTACTTGTGCATGTAAAATACTTGCCTCAATATGAAAAAGTTTATCACGCACATTATCCACACTTTCATTATAAAGCAATGTTTGTGTGTGTAAAGATTCCATAAAAGAATCTTGTATATCAAGAATATTTTTAGCACAAAGTAACTCTTGAATATCGCATTCTTTAATGATTGCATTAATAGTATCAGATAGTGCGTTTTGTGTTGTTGTAATGAGTTTTGCCATATTGGCTTGCTGGTATTGCATATATACTGCCAATAAATTTTCTCTATCATATACCATAGAATCAAAATGTTTGGGCTGGATTGATTGGATTGGATTCATACGCGAAGCTTCACGCACAGCCTGCAAAATACTTTCCCTACTCATAAATTACTCCTTTCATATTTTTAACTTTTGCATGGAGATTGCCACTTAATATAGGCAATTCATGATTTTGCAACCATTTGCCAAGCAAAGATTTTTGCACAAATGAAAATGGTGCAATATAGCGTAACAATGGAGCAAATATAGAAACCATTTTAAAAGTAAAACGCCATTGCAAACCATTGGTTGCAACTTTGCTAAATCGCTGCATTAATTTTTGTTCAGTTTCATCTCTTTGTGTTTCATGGTAACCTGCAACCCTCATATATCCTTGCCCTACTTTTTCACTGCGTAAATCTCTTATAAGTTCAGCTAATGGAATCTTTACAGGACACTTTTCACTACATCTACCACATAGACTACATAGATTAACCATATAGCCACAATTATTAAGCCCAAAGATTTGAGGTGAGATAACCTCCCCAATTGGTCCTGGATATGTTACAAGATAAGAATGCCCACCAATTTTATCATACACTGGACAATGATTAAGGCATGTGCCACAACGAATACAACTTAAAGCCTTATAGTAGTGTGGCTGGGCAAGCATATTTGAACGATTATTATCTAGCATAATAATATGCACTTCTTTTGGTCCATCAAGCTCTTTTGTTTTACGTGGGCTTGAAATAATATTATTATAGCAAGTGATTGGTGCACCTGTAGCTGAAGGCACAAGTAATGTATCAAGCACGCATGCATCTTCAAAACTTTCTACAATTTTCTCAATACCACAAATTGCTACATGAATATCACATGCAGTAGAACTCATACGCCCATTACCCTCGTTTTCAAGCAACCAAATCGCACCTTCATTAGCAATAGCAAAATTTACCCCTGTTAAACCCATCTTAAAACTTTGAAATTGCTTGCGTAAATGTGTGCGTGCAATACCATTTAGCTCTTCTGGCACATTTGTAAATTGAACTTTAAGATTTTCTGCAAAAATTTTGCCAATTTGATTACGATTTTTATGGATTGCTGGGACAACTATATGCACAGGTGTTTCATCAATAAGTTGTATAATAAGCTCTCCTAAATCTGTCTCTATAGCATGCACACCTTTTTCTTTTAAAAATGCATTAAGATGGATTTCCTCGCTTGCCATAGACTTACCCTTAAGGATCGTATCAACATTCTTTTCTTTTGCAAGACGATAAATAATCTCATTTGCTTCATGAGAATCCTTTGCCCAATGCACTTTTATACCCTGCTTTGTTGCATTTGCTTCAAATCTTTCTAAAAGTTCTGGTAAATTACTTAATGCTCGTTGTTTAATCTGCCTACCAAGCTCACGCAACCCCTCCCAATCATAGTAACGACTTGCAATAAGCTTTTTTCTATTTGCTTTTAATGTGTCCATACATGATTTAAGATTTGTGCGTAATTGCGAATCACTTAAATGTGTGATAATTGAATTATGGTATTGTGTTGCTGAATGGTATGTATTTGCACTCATAATATCGCCCCTTATTTTAAATATTGGTATTTTATTATAATCAATATCTGATAATATTGCAATTAAAAATTTTATGAAACCTATGATTTTTTTATTATGTGTAAAGTCTGCTTCAATATAAAAAATAACAACATATAACATAATAGATAGCTATTCTAAAAGTATGCATATAGCTATAACTTTAAGGTATAAGATTCTATATGCCGCTATACAAAAAAGTTTAAATGTGCTATATCCATACTATAATATTACTTTTCATTCCCTTGCTATGTATAAACAAGATACAAAACTCCACATAAAGCTTCAAAGCATATAGCCAATACCTATCAAATACCATGCAATATAAATATAATACTTAAAAAATAAGTCTGTTAGACTTTAATAAAAGAGAATGCAATAAAATCTATAAAAAACAATACATAACATAAATGCTTGAGAATCTGCAAATTACTCTTGCAATGTAGCAATAATCTCTACATTGCACTTTTTTATTTTTTGGTTCTTTTCACATTGGCATCTTGCACATAGCCTATAATCGCATTCTCATTCGGATTATTTGAAAATTCCATAAGCATAATCTTAGTAAAACCATTATGCGACTTTTGCTCAAGGAGCATCGCATTATAATCCTTTTGTGCATTAATTTTATCGCTATTGTCTAAAATTTTTGTATAAAGCACACGAGATCTTAGGCTTGGATTTTCATAGATTTTTACCGCATTCACAGGGCTTACTAATTCTAGTGTTAGCTTTTGGGATAGCTCTATTACATTACTTAACTCTTTTATGCGGTTATCTGTTTCACGAGATAAACACTTAAAAAGCTCTTCTCCTTTTTCTGCCTTATTGCATTGTGTATTGCGTTGCTTTAGCCATTCAAGCTGCTGTGTTTTTAGTGTAGCTTTTTGCTCATTATTCCACGCGAAATTCATGGCATACTCAAACATTATATTCAAACTATAATCATCACGCAATGTATAAAAACTATTGCAAATGCCTATTTCAACCTTGCTTAATCCATCTTTATCGCAATCAAAGCTCCCTTTAAATCGCGGATAAATCGCACTCAAACTCCCTGCTTTGCGTTCATCACTTGGTGTCTCACAAGTTGCAGAATCTAGCCCTTTGCTAGAGTGAAATGAGATTCCACGAGTATCTTTACTTAAAGAGAATTGCATATTTTTTTCACATTTATTTCGCTCTATACCGCTTGTATGTCCGCATACAATGTCAAAATATTTTTTGTTTGGCTTTGCTTGATTGCCATTTATGATGATTCCAACCTCACCGGGAAAAAATGAGCTATCACAAATTTGGTCTTCAGTAGGATTGGCAGGATCGGGAATTTGTGTCATCACTAAGCCTAACTTACATTCGGCGCGTTCATCTTCATAACGATACTTCTGCATTTGGTAGCAGTCATAGATTTGCAACGCACTTTGTTTATAACACCAGCCAATTTTGTCGAGTGCATCGCATTGGCTTACCTGCCCCCAAACACCTTCCCATTCACTCCTTGCACCATAGCCAATCACATTTCCACTGATGATATATTGGCGTGGTTCTATGGGATCGGATTGAAAACTATCATCTTCATTTATAGCTTGTGCTATACCAAACGCACTACACATAACTACCGCTATTGCAAAAAATCTCGCTATTAAAATCTTGCTCATTTCGCACCCTTGAAATTTATATACTTTGCATTGTAACCAACCTTGCTTAATTGAACACAAATACATACGATGAGTGTAGCTTGAATAATGCGGTAAATCCATATTGCATTACACGCTACAATCACACTTTAATGCTATAATATTGCAAAAACTTGATAAGGAGAATATATGCGAAGCGATATTATTAAAAAAGGTTATCAAAAAGCACCACATAGGAGCTTACTTAGGGCTACAGGATTAAAAGATGATGATTTTAATAAACCTTTCATAGGCGTAGCAAATAG
>JARHZY010000001.1 GCA_029264655.1 Helicobacter sp.
AAACCAAAAAGCTAATTATATCAAATTTACATAACTTTTAAAGCAATAAAATATGTTTTTTTTACTTTAAATCTTGTTATGTAACATATTTTAATTAAATAGAACAAAGATTTTAAAACATACTTGCATACAATATCTGTGCATCTTGAACCCATGTAAGCCTTTTCTGTGGTAGCAATTTTATAGTTTGCTCTCTTCACATATTACTACACAAAAATATCTTTAATAATGCATCATCAAATTATCATCTCCTTTTATCTCTTTTTCTCCATCTCATCTCATGCTCCTTTAGCTAAAAATAGAAACAAATAATCAAAAGGCTAATCTCATATACTAATTTATGTATGTTTGTTTTATAAAATAATATATACACCACAAAAATATTGGTAAATATTTTATCTACATATATATTTAAATAGGTTATACAAACAACCTAGTATTAAATGCATAATAAAAATTAGGTATTTTTTTGTTCGCTATGCAAAGCTTTATGAAAAAATATCAAAGTATTACCAAAATACATAAAGAAATTAAACACCAATAATTGCTTACCTATAAACTCTAAATATAATACATATTAACCTAACTTGGCACTACGAATATAGCTTATATTGCATACTACTTTGCTATCTCATTGCAAATACATAAAGCAAAATATTTGGCACTAACTACGAGCAAACAGATGTCGCTCTATATCTTGTTTATTAAACAATGCAATAATCTTTAATAAATGCCATACATATAAGTATTGTAGCCAAAGCAATATAAAAATTATTATTATAAAATATTCTCTTCTTATACAATATTTAGGTTTTAATTACTATAATATCTTTTTATGGTTATTTTATAGCAATATAGACTTAATCTCTTGTAATTGCTACTACCTAACCCTACTATCATAGCTTTTATTAGAATAATTTGCAACCTTTTATATATTCTCTTCTTATCAAAAATACTAACAATGCAATATAGGCTTTTGTAATCTTATATAATCTTAGATGTATCACGCAAAGATTATTAGATATTTAATTATATTACCGCACAACAGAGAAATCACCTTGTTCATGCACCAACACATCAATAAGATTATGAGGTTTAAACATATTGCAAACTAAAATGGGTAGCTTATTATCTTTAGCAAGTGCAATAGCTGTATCATCCATTACTTTAATATGATCGCGTAATGCTTCATCATAGCTTAAAATAGGCAACAACTTTGCATCATTATATTTGTTTGGATCTTTATCATATACGCCATTTACTTTTGTTGCTTTTACAATAACAGCAGCTTCAATTTCAATTGCCCGCAATACTGCTGCAGTATCAGTTGTAAAATATGGATTTCCAGTGCCAGCTCCAAAAATCACAATACGACCTTTTTCTAAATGTCTTAATGCACGTCTATGGATATAACTCTCACAAACCTCTCTTACATCAATACCACTTTGCACACGCACATCAAGCCCCAAACTCTCTAAAGCCTCTTGTATTGCTACAGCATTAATAATTGTCGCTAGCATACCCATATAATCTCCACTTGTGCGTTTAATAAGTCCACCTTGTGCAGCATTAACACCACGAATAATATTGCCACCACCAACAACAATGCCAATTTCTAATCCGCATTCATATAAATTCTTAATCTCTTTTGCGATAAATTTCAAAATATCCAAATCAATGCCAAAACCACCAACACCGGCAAGTGCCTCTCCAGAAAACTTAATTAAAACGCGTTTTTTTGTCTGCATTATAAACCTTTTTTAAAAAATAAAAACACATCATAATTATAAAAGAAGTGTGTATATATCTCTTTAACGATAAATCTGAATTTCTATGAAAAATGAATAATACCTTAACAATAAAGTAAGCTTATATACAAAATACTATAGCCAGTAGAAATAAAAGAATAAAGCAAGAAGAAAAGCGGTTGTTTATACCTTAATATATTCCTAAATATTATAGGAATATATGGGTATATGAATATTTTTATATATAGCGTTTTTGTCTAAAAGTGCGTAATACTTTTACATAATATTCAGCCTGTTGTGGAGTGCCCAAAGTAACACGACAGAAATTATCAAATTTTGGAAATTGCCGTCCAACAAGGATATTTTGATTTTTCATATTTTTTGCAAAATCATCATAATCACCTGCAATTTCATGGAAAATAAAGTTAGCATGTGAAGGCGCATAATGTAATCCCAAAGAATCAAGTGCTTTTGTTACAATTTGTCTTGATTTAACATTTGAATTGACGCAATATTGTCTGAAATTGAAATCAGAAAGTGCAGCACTTGCTGCAACTGCACCATATACATTAATGCCTGCAATCTGCAAAAATTCATTGATTCTGCGTTGTAGCTCTGGTGTTGTAATCGCATATCCTACACGCAAGCCTGCAAGCCCATATATTTTAGAGAATGTGCGCGTTACAATAATATTTTTTGCACCTTCTTTTAAAATATCAATACCACTTTTAAAAGCAGGATCAATTACAAATTCTGCGTATGCTTCATCAATAAGGAATATTGTTGTTTGTTTAGCATTGCGTATCCAAGAATATAAGTCATTTGCTCGTATAATATTACCAGTTGGGTTATTTGGGTTACAAATATACACAAGCGATATACCATCAAATTCTCTTTCACTTTTTTTCATGCTATCAATATCCATATTAAATTTTGAATCTAAATCAAAATTTACAACCTCAAGCCCCAGTGGTTTCGCATAAGCGGCAGGAAATTCTAGGGTAGGATTAGGGTTAATAATTCTAAGTGGCATATTAAGCTCTTTTGCAAAATTATTAACCGCATATATAGCAGCCTGTAATGCTGCTGAAGAACCATTACTTACACAAACCCTATCTTCTTTCACTTGATAAAAACGGGCAATATCAGTGCGTAAATCCTCTTCAGCCTTAAATGGGTAAAGAGAAATTTCTGTTGCTTTTTTATCTAATGCTTTTTTAACAAGCCTTGAAAAACCATAGGCATTTTCATTTGAGTTAAGCAACAATGGCTTATCTCTAGTTGGTAACTTAAAAGATGGCGTAGTAGCTTGCATAGGCGACAAAAGACCACCTAAAGCTAGTGCACTAACAAGCGTTCCAGCTCTCAATACATCACGTCTATTGATTGTCTGTTCAACATTTTCCATAAGAATAACTCCTTAAAATACTATTTTTATGTATGCAGTTTCCATTCCTGCAATAATACACTATTTTCACAGAAAATGCAATAAAAAAAAGAAAAATACCGCAATTTTCGGCAAGCTTTATAATATCAGCATAAAAAAATGAATGAACTTATGCGTTTGCATTGCAATATCTTGACACCAAATAACTAATGCAGAATTATACTCTACAATATGGCTGAATATCAATAAAGCTAAAAATCCTAATATTACAGGATTATAATTCAACAAATAACATAGAATCTATTTACTTTTCAATAAAAAATCCATAACAATAATGCATTATGTTTATATTAAAATAATATTTTATTTAAAAATGTGTTTTATTGTAATTTTTGTAAAATAATATCAAGCTGGCTTTGTGCATCGCACTCTAATATGATACGATTATGTTTAATTGTGCTTGCAATATGATAATTTTTTAGTATAGTTTGTAATTTTTGTAAAGAATCTATATATGTAGATTCTGTTGGTGTATCTTTATTTTTAGTTTTCATTGTTTTTGTAAGCGTCTCTGTTTCTCTTACATTAAGCTTTTGTCCAAATATAGTTTGCAACGCTATTGCTTCATCACTAGGACTTAAACCTATAAGCATTTTTGCATGCCCTTGCGTTAGTTTCCCATCTTTAATAAGCTCTTGGGCAGATTGGGATAACTCAAGTAAACGCAATGTATTTGTAATTTGTGTGCGTGATTTATATATTTTTTGTGCAAGTTGTTCTTGTGTTAAATTATACTCTTGCAAAAGTGCTTGGTAACATAAAGCCAAATCAATAGGATTTAAATCCTCGCGTTGCACATTTTCAATTAAAGCCAACTCACGCATTTTGTGTTCTTCTGCAGTAATTACAAGTGCTTGTATAGACTCTCTTTGTAACATTTTTGTTGCACGTAATCTGCGTTCACCTGCAATTAATATGTATGTTCCATGCTCATCTTCACGCACAACAATAGGTTGCAAAAGCCCATAATGTTCTATTGAGTTTGCAAGCTCACGCAGACTTTTTTCATCAAAGTTTTGACGTGGTTGCATCGGATTTGCTAAAATTGAATTAAGTTGGATTTCTCGTATTACACCATGTGTTTCGTTATAGTTTTTTTCATAAACCGCATCAATATCACCTAATAATTCATGAAGCCCACTCCCTAATGATCTTTTAGCCATTATTTCTCCTTATTTTGCATATATAGCAATACTTTCGCAAGACGCATATATGCTTCATTGCCCGCCGATCTATAATCATAGATAGCAACTGGTTTGCCATAGCTTGGTGCTTCTGCAAGTTTTACATTATGCGGAATCACAACATGCCCATCTTTATCTTGAAAAAAATCACCTTTTACATAACGCAGAAGCTCATCTAAAACCTGCTTTGAAAGATTTGTTCTTGCATTATACATAGTAGGTAAAAAACCACGTATTTTTAAATTCGGATTAATGGAGCGATGGATAATTTTCACCGTATTTAAAAGTTGGGCTAAACCATCAAGGGCAAGGAACTCGCATTGCACAGGAACAATCAATGAATTTGCTGCTGCTAAAACATTTAATGTAAGTGGTCCTAATGCTGGTGGGGAATCTATAATAATAAAATCATAATCCATGCGGATACATTCCACACATTGACAAAGCAACATTTCGCGTTTGCCTTGTTCTTTTGCATAAAATTCAGATTCCACTGCGACTAAATGCTGGTCTGTTGGAGCAATAAATAGGTTATCAATCATTGTTTGCTGTATTACTTCATTTATTTTTTTACGCCCACTCATTACATGACACATAGTAGATTCCAAAGCATTACGTTTTATACCATAACTTAATGTTGCATTTGCCTGTGGATCAAAATCAATAAGCAATACTTTTTTATTGCATAATGCCAAAGAAGCAGCTAAATTAACAGCTGTGGTTGTTTTCCCAACACCACCTTTTTGGTTTGCGATGCCAACGACTTCGCCCATATATATTCTCCTTATATCCTAACGCAAACTATATAGAATCTTATCATGCAAGACTATACTACCATCATCTTGTAGTTGTGCATGTTGCAATGATATTTCACGAGTATATCCATCTTCTTGAATATGCGTATAAAAACGATGGTTTTTAGAAAAATCTTTTTTATATCGCTCTAGAATCTTGCCCCATGCCATAGTATCTTGTAAAAATGTCTTGCAAACAAAATCATGCGTTGTTATATCCATATCTTTTTGTAAATCAAATTCTACAATGTTAAAGCTTAAAAAATGCAATATTTTTTTGATTATCGCAGATAAAATCCATAAACTTATAGATTCTAAGGAATCTTGCTGCTTATGTATTTCTTTTTGTTGCAGTATTGCTGGAATCCCATTTGTAAGCAAGGAATGCTGTTGCTCACTAAAGATATTAAGTCCGATACCAAATACCATATATTCTCTTATATATTGCGTTATTAAACCGCCAACCTTATAATCTTGCAAATAAAAATCATTGGGCCACTTAAGCCATAAACCATCATGAAATTCTTGCAATAATTCAAGTAAAATTTGCCCAAAATAGATTGAAGTAGATTGTTTAGGTAAATCACTTGGTAACAAAGTAATAGGTAAAGCACATGACAAATAAAGCCCGCATGTAATCTTATCCCATGTATTTGCACGACTACCAATACCCTTTGTTTGCTCTCGTGTTGCTATCACAAAAGGCATATTCATTGTATATTGATTACGCACATAATCTGCAAGTAAAACCTGTGTAGATTCTAAACTTTGTGTCCAGAGAAAACGCATAAACTACTCCATTGCTTTTACTTTAGCCGCACGCATTTGTTCTACAAAATGCTCATGTGTTAAAAAACTATGCAAATTCTCTAGTGCAGTCCGCCATTCACATAATTCTTCTTGTATAAAAAGCCACACATTATCATACCAAATTGTCGAATCGTGTTTGCCAAATTTCCCCCAACGCCAATCATGACGTTTATATAATAAAACCGCTGTTGGAATACCAAGTGTTGCACTTAAATGTGCAAGTGCAGAATCAATGCTAATTACAAAATCCATAGATAATAAAATACGCACACTATCAGCAAAATCCTTAATTTCTTTAGCCATATCAATAACTTGAAATTCTTTTGCAATATTACTATCAATGCCTTCATATTGCAAGCTATAATAACGAAACCGCCCATGCGGTAAAGATTCTAAAAGCTTTTGCGCATAAATTGATTTTTCTCGAGCATTTTGAAATTTTGGATTTGAGCTAAAATTTAGTGCAATCTTGATTGGTTCAGCATGATGAGATATATGCGACTCCATTGTATTTGCATTGCCAACAAAATAAGTATGCTGTTGGTAACTAGGTGTTAAAAGTATATCATTTTCTAGCCTATCTTTTTGCATATAATGTTCATAAGATTGTAAAACCTTACGCACAGAAACCTGTGTCTCTCTTTCTGCAACATGTGCGAATGTAGTATTATAAGTGCTATCATGTTTATCTTGTAGGGTATTATAGGGAATCTGTGTTATTGTTTTGCTTAAAAAAGCGTGCAATATATGACGCAATGCCACTAAACTAGACTGCAATGTTTTATCACTAGCAAATAAAAATGCAAGACTTGGTAAAGGTAATGCAACATCATAATCATAATGTATTTCATTGCTACAAGATAAACCAAAGCAACTAAAAAGCGAGCAAAGTTCCTTTGGCACAAAGAGAATCTTCTCTTTACATTCAAGGAGTGGTAAAAAACGAGCAAACATAATACTATCACCAAACCCTTGCTCATGATAGATAGCAACTTTTTTATCGCGCAAAAATGCAAGGATACTAGCAGAATCTTGCAATGAAAAATCAAGAAAATGTCTAGGCATATTTTTTGGCAATAAAGCCCTTCTATGCTCATAAAGGGCAAAACCTGTAGGCAAATCATTAAGACTTAAATGCAAATGTGCAAGATTAAGCACATACCGCACATCTGCTTGTATATTAATAGCTCTATTGTATGCTTCTTTTGACAATGCAAAATCACAATGATAGCGGAGTGCATTGCCGTAGTTAAAATAAAAGTTAGAATCTTGGGTATAGTTTGGCTCTAACTCCTGATAAAGTGAGATTGCAGATTCCAATTGATCAAGATTTGTATAAATTTGGGCAAGATTGATACCCGCATCACCCATACCACCCTCATAAGCAAGTGCATAATATTTTAAGGCAAGTTTAAAACTTCCTATGGCAGCCTGCTGATTTGCAAGGTTAAAAATTGCATGCACATCTTTTGGATTTAGTTTTATAGCAATTGTATAATGCTCAATTGAACGTTCATAATCTTGCAAATCACCATAACATTTTGCAAGATTAAAATGCAAATTTTCATCATCACATGGCAAAAGATTTCGTAAAAGTGCAATAGCTTGCAATGGCATATTATTGCGTCTATAAAATTCTGCAAGATTGAGTGAGAGTGTAAAAATATGCTCCTTATCATGTGTCTTTGCAATTTTTAAAGCTTCCTCAAGGCACTTAATGGCTTCTTGTGGTTGCCCAATATTACCATAGCAAAATGCACATAAGCTCCATACTTCAACATTTGTGTGTTGTTGCACAATAAACTTAAGACATGCTTCAATGCATGCCTGCCATTTACCATGCCTAAATAACTGACGAATAATGTCTATATTCATATAAAAAAATCCTATTATATATTATTCCATAATAAATAATGCAAACAATCAAATTTAATACCAAAATACTATACTAGCATAATTATTTAATGTTCTTGCTATTTTATAAAACCAAACATAACCATGCAAGAAGCAACTATATATTTGCCAATAAATATCTATAGTATAGGTAAATTCTCAACAATTATATATAATAGCAAAGCTTCTGTATTATCTTTTATTGATATTCCATAGAGCAATATAAAACTAAGTAAAAATTAAAAATCCATACTTTGCAATATCTTAATAGTGAAAATTATTTATCTATTAATAAGATAATATATTGCTACATAAAGAAATTACACAAAATAATAATATAAACACATGAAAAAATGCCAAAAAACAATAAAATAGAATCCAATAAAATACAACGCATAAACACGTATAAAACCAAATAATACAAAGAAAATCTTTAGCACAATTACTTGTCTCGTAACTAAAAAGCGATTTTATTACATATGTTTCATATAGATAAAAGCTTGCTAATATTAACATTTTACTTTACTATAAAATAAAACATTATGACTTTGCTATTGAAATAGTAAGAATATAAAATATCATAATGCCCCATATTTATAATATGCCGCACAAGCACCTTCACTACTTACCATGCAACTTCCCATTGGTTTTGCAGGGGTGCATGCTTTCCCAAATACACTGCAATCTTTAGGTGCAGCAAGCCCTTTTAGAATCTCTCCACAAAGACAATGTTTTGATTCCCTTACCTCTTCTTCTTGGAGATTAAAATGTGCTTGTGCATCAAACATGCGGTATTCTTCTTTTAACTGCAAACTTGAATGCGGGATTGCTCCTAGCCCTCTCCAAACAAAACTCGGGGCAACTTCAAAATATGTATCTACTAAGGCTTGGGCTTTGAGATTACCTGATAAATTGACAACGCGTGAATATTGTATGATTACTTCATGTTGTCCTGCAAGTTTTTGCTCTACAATATGTAAAATGCTCTCAAGCATATCTACAGGCTCAAAACCACTCACAACAATTGGAATCTTATAATCATGGGCAAGTGGTGTATATATTTTAGAACCACTTATTACGCTAACATGAGAAGGTGCAATAAGGGCATTCACTTTTGCTCGTTTATCATCAAGAATAGCACGTACAGGTGGAGGCACTAATACATGATTGACATGTAAAAAAAGATTGCATATTTTCATGTGTATTGCACGTTGCAATAATGCAGCAGTCATTGGCGTTGTCGTTTCAAAACCTATTGCAAAATACACAACTTTTTTTGTTGGGTTGTCTTGTGCAATCTGCAAGCAATCAAACGGAGAATACACAAACCGCACATCAGCCCCTCTTGCACGTGCATCAGCAAGCGATCCTAATGCACCCGGCACTTTAATCATATCACCAAGTGTCAGTAAAATAACATCATGCATCATAGCAAGTGTATAAGCTTGAGAAATACGAGATTTTGGCATAATACACACAGGACAACCGGGTCCATGTATAAAATGAATTTTTGCTGAATCCAAAAGACTTTTAAGCCCATATTTCATTAATGTATGTGTATGCCCACCACAAACTTCCATAATATAAAGCTCTTCTGTTAAATCACATGATGCTTTATTGATTTGATTACTTAACACCTGAATATGTTTTGCATCACGATAGGGGTTAATAAAATCTTGCATAGCTAACCTTATAAATTATTTTATTATAAAAAAATGAAGTGATCAATTAGAATTATGGCAAGCCATCATTTAATAAAAATTAATATGTGGAAACACTAAGATTAATCTTAGCTTCATGAGGTAATTTATTTTTAAAATTCTCAATATCAAATTTTATACCTTGCGATGCCGCCTCTTGAATTAATGCAACTGCTTCATGCACATTGTAGGGACTACCACCTTGATATGGCTCAAAAATTCTATTAGCAATTGCAAGAGCATAAGCATTTTTCTTAACATGATCAGAAGCCGCATGAGGTGCAGTAATATAGGCAAGACTTTCAATTAAATCTTCATCAAATTTCCAATGATTAAAAAGAAATCCAGAAAATGATAAATGATCTGTCCCAAAAAATTCATTTTCCACAAATAAAATATTTTGATAATTGTTTTGTTTAATAAGCTCTAAAAATTCTTTATCTTTTTTTTGTTGGATAAGCATACTTGAAAATAAAATCATACCAAGACGCAAAAGCATAACACAAGGCACAAGTTCTTGGGCTAGTTTTTTATCTTCATCGCCTAACCATTCAGTAATAAAATTAACTTCTTCTGTTGAATTATTTAAAAATGTTTGTGTGTCTAAACCATAAGGCGAAACATTAATGGTTAATTTACCCTTTAATGAGTTAGCAATAGCTATATTTTTAATATTTGTTACACCCAAAAGAGCAACAACCTGATTAATTGTAGAAATCTCTCGCGAGAATCCATAATAAGGAGAATTTGCTAATCGCAATAAATCAGCTGTTAAAAGAGGGTCTTGTGAAATAATATTGACAACCTCTTGCACTCGCACTTCAGAGCCAGCTTTATCAATATAGTTGCGTAACTTCACAACGGTTTCTGGTAGTGGTGGTAGATTTTCAATAGTCTTGCTTAGCAATTCATTCATCATGATAAGTTCCTTATGATTCTAAAATCTTTACACTTTTGGTCTAATATTATAGCATAATTTCTTTATATCAATGTGTTTAGGCATATTATTTTTACAAAATTCAAACTTATTATATAATTTAACTATAAAATAATCTTAATGTTTGCATTTTGAGTATTTCTAATGAATTTAAGCTCTAATTTTAATTGTATGTATGTTGCAATACGAAAGTAAAATAATATCAGGATGTATGCACTTCGTTTCCACAAATTAATTTTATACTACTACCCCTCTAGGGGGTAACTTTTAAGGAGACAAAGTAGAACAACAATTTTTAAAAAACCTTACAATTAGCCATTCAATAATCTAATAACATGTTGTTGGACAGCATTTGCTTGACTCATTGCATAGCTACCAGATTGTGCCAAGATATTAAGCTTATTAAAGTTAGCAGATTCTTGTGCAAAATCCACTT
>JARHZY010000060.1 GCA_029264655.1 Helicobacter sp.
CTATGCCCTTTAGTAAAGAATCATGCCAATTAACACAAGATATTCCATTATTTGCACTTGCTGATTTTGCATTTGAGCTTTATGAGCCACATGCTTGCCCACTTTGTAAAGATTCTGTAGCATATAAGCCCGGTAGTCGTCAGTAATTTTTTGTATTATTAGAAAATCAAAATACTTATAAAATTAACTTTTTATAAGTATCGCTGTATAATTTTGTAAAAAACTTTATTTTCTAAATAAGTCGTAATCACCCCGCCCCTAATTTCATACTACCCAATAAAATTGAGCAGTATGAAATAACCTTAAAAGTTAAAAACTAGAAGTTAAACTACATAAAGTATATTCTTTGTATTTATCTATGATATTATGATAAAGTGGCTTTGTAAAAATATCTACATAGTATTAATTTTATATATAGAGAGTTAAAAAATAAATTAGTGGATTAAAAAAAGAATTATAACAACAATAAATACAATATATCTCAATATGAACATGAGATAATATTATAAAAATGTATATTTTTATTTTATAATCTTTGCATAATTGAAGCTATATGTCGTATTTATAGAATCATTATGTATATAAGATAATTAAGTTATTTTTATCATTATTGTTAATTTTTGATTAACAAATAATTGTATTTAAGCTATTACTAATAAAATGCATACTAAAATATCAAGCATGTTTATTTAACTTAACTTTTGGAAGAAGGAGATTTGTATGCAAGAAGGCATGAAACAGTATGACTACTTACTTGCAAAACTTTTTTTGCTTGTCTGTATAGCAACGGGCTTTCTCGGTATGTTGATAGGTGTGATTTTGGCATTTCAGCTAGCAGTTCCAGATTTGAACTACATTGCTGGAGAGTATTCTATTTTCGGTAGATTACGTCCATTACATACAAATGTAATTATTTATGGTTTTACATTGAGTGGCATTTGGGCAGGTTGGTATTATTTGGGACAAAGGGTGCTTAAAATTACATACCATGATCATCCATTCTTGAAACTTGTTGGTATGTTGCATTTTTTCATGTATCTTGTAGTGCTTGTCTTAGCACTTTATACATTATTTTCAGGTATAACGCAATCAAAAGAATATGCTGAACTTCCATGGATTATAGATCTTTTGGTTGTAGTTACTTGGGTATTATGGGGTATGAGTCTTTTTGGTTCAATGGCAGTAAGACGAGAAAAAGTGATTTATATTTCATTATGGTATTTCATTGCAACTTTTACTGCGATTTCTGTGCTTTATATCTTTAATAATCTTGCTGTGCCTACAAAATTATTCACAGGGTATGGGAGTATTTGGCATAGTATCTCTATGTATGCAGGCACAAATGATGCACTCATTCAATGGTGGTGGGGGCATAATGCGGTTGCTTTTGTTTTTACTTCAGGGATTATTGGGTTGATTTATTATTTTTTACCAAAAGAATCTGGGCAACCGATATTTTCATATAAATTAACACTTTTCTCTTTTTGGAGTTTGATGTTTGTATATATTTGGGCAGGCGGACACCATGTTATTTATTCGACTGTGCCTGATTGGGTTCAAACACTTGGCTCTGTATTCTCTGTTGTGCTTATTTTACCTTCTTGGGGAACTGCAGTTAATATGCTTTTGACAATGCGAGGGCAATGGCATCAATTAAAAGAATCGCCATTAATTAAATTTTTAATTCTTGCATCTACATGGTATATGCTTGCAACACTTGAAGGTCCTATTCAATCCGTTAAGTCAGTTAATGCTTTAGCACATTTTACTGATTGGATTATTGGGCATGTGCATGATGCTGCTCTTGGTTGGGTTGCTTTTACAATCATTGCTAGCATATATCACATGTTACCACGATTATTTGGCAGAGAAATTTACTCTAAAAAAATTATTGAAGCACAATTTTGGGTTATGACAATTGGTATTGTATTTTATTTCTCAAGCATGTGGATTGCAGGTATTGTGCAAGGTATGATGTGGCGAGATATTACACCTCTTGGTCAGCTTAAATATTCTTTCATTGATACTGTTGCGGTATTAAAACCATATTTTATCATGAGAGGTATTGGCGGTTTGCTATATCTTGCTGGCTTCGTTATGTTTATCTATAATGTTGTAATGACGATAATGGCTGCTCGGGAACTTAATAAAGAACCTGAATATGCTTCACCTATGGCATCTTAAGGAGGCGTTGTATGTTTGCTTGGTTAGAGAAAAATCCTTTCTTTTTTACAATTGTATTTGTTGCTGTATTTTCAGTGGCTGGGTTAGTGCAAATTATCCCGGACTTTAGAAAATCTTCGCAACCATTAGAAGGCTTACGTCCGCTTACTATACTTGAAACTGCAGGAAGAAATGTCTATATAAAAGAGGGTTGCTATAATTGCCATTCACAACTTATTCGCGAATTTAAAAGCGAAGTAATGCGTTATGGCATGTATAGCTTAAGTGGTGAGTATGCTTACGATAGACCTTTCCTTTGGGGTTCTAAAAGAACAGGTCCAGACTTACATCGGATTGGTGATAGAAGTAGTAGTGATTGGCATGCTAATCACATGTATGACCCAAATTCTGTTGTGCCTAAATCTATCATGCCTGCCTATAAGCATCTATATGAAAAAGAAGTAGACTTTGAAACTGCATATGCAGAAGCTTTAACACAAAAGGAATTTTTTAATGTGCCTTATGATGTAGAAAATTTAAAAACAAGTGTAAAGCTTGGCACTATCGATGAAGCAAGAACATATTTTAAAGAGGAAGCACAAAAAGTCGTTGAGGAAATGAAAAATGAAATCACTACACAAGCATTTAATGATGGAAAAGGGAAAATTACTGAAATTGTAGCACTTATTGCTTATCTTAATAGTTTGGGTTCAAGCAGAATTGTAAAATAACGCTAGAATCAAAATAAGGAGATACACATGAGTTTTACAATTTATGGTTTTGATTTATTAAGTTTAAAGGGAGCTTATTTGTTCTCTATAATTTGTTTAACAGTTTGGCTATATGCTTATATTTATTATCTTTATCGCACTCAAGCATTGGGAAAAGTAGATTATGAGAAATATAGCAAACTTGCACTCAATGATTCTTTGAATGATTCATTAATAGAATCTTGTGATACAACCGATAAACAAAAAGAAACACTAGAAAGGAGATAATAATGGGTTGGCTAGGTGATCATGTTAATTTGATTGGTTTTATTGGTGCCATAGTAATCCTTTTTTTAACGATTGCTATAGCATGGTTTTACATCCAAAAGATGAAAACTGAAAGTGTAGGCGGTGAGCTTACAGAACACTCATGGGATGGTATTAAGGAATTTAATAATAATATCCCAACGGGTTGGCTTTTATCTCTTTTGGGGCTTATGATTTGGGCAGTTTGGTATATTCTTTTTGGTTATCCTTTGAATGCATATTCACAAATTGGCGAATATAACCAAGAATCGCAAGCATATAATCAAAAATTTGAAACCATACATGCAAATATGGATACAGAAAAATTGCGTGAAATGGGCGAGCAAATATTTCTTGTGCAATGTGCACAATGCCATGGTTTAACCGCTGAAGGTAATGATGGTAAGGCACAAAATCTTACACATTGGGGTAAAGTTGATGGTATTATAGATACTATTCGCAATGGAAGCCTTGGACTCACAAAAGCAGATGGCGAAGAGTTTGGGGGTATGCCACCCGGACTTCTCGAAGAAGAAAAAGATATGCTAGCAGTTGCCCATTATATAATGAGTGAAATTGTAGGTGATAAGTCTGGAGAATATGATGACGAGCTTATAAAAGCTGGTGCAGAAATTTTTCATAGCGAAGAAAAAGGCACATGTTTTCAATGCCATGGTGCTAATGGTGAAGGTGTAGAAGATATGGGACCATCACTCCAAACCTATGGTAAAACAGAATTTTTAGCAAATGTTTTGAAACATGGTAAAAGAGGGGATATTGGTTTTATGCCATCATTTGAATATCTCAATCTAAGCCAAAAAGAAGTAGAAGCATTGCAAACATTTATTGCAGCAAAACAAAAAATTCAGTAATTTTAGGAAGGTTTATATGCAAGCGATTATAAATATTTTAAATAGTTTGGTAGGTTTTTTACTAGCAGTATTACTTGTAGTAGCAGCTGCAGCAATTGCTGGTTATAATGCTGTGCGTGTGCAACAATCAACTTCTACAACATTTTATAGTATTGATTCACACAATTTAAAAAAGAATGATACAGCAAATAAAGATGCGTTTAAAACCATTCAAAATAACAATTAGTAAGGAGTTTATTATGAAATTTACAGGGCTTGAAAAATTTGTAGCATGTGTGCTTGTTGGTCTCGGGTTACTTACCATTGTGCTTACACTCATACCTTATGAATATCTTCATGCGGTATAATTAAAGCCATGCATCTAAAAATATAGGGGGATTATATTGCATAATAGGATACATCACATTATGCTTTTTATATGTATTATTCCTTGTTGCATGTTGCAAGCATTTGCAAATATGGCACAAAAAGTGCAATATACTAGTGAAGCAACTACAGCTAAAAATTGGCAATCTCCCCAAGAATCTACTCGATATGTTTATGGAGATTCTGCAATACAAAATGAAAATAAATCTAGCATTGCTCAAAACATATATTTGCAGGGAGATACTGATATACTTTCACAAAATGCACCTCGCATTGTGCAAGAGCTTTCAAGTATAATTTATAATAAAACAGGCGTTAAAGTTATTTTACATATTGTTGAAAAAACACCACAATATCAAAAAGATACCGATGTGGCAATGCAACCAAACCTAAATTTTCAAAATCGTCGCCTTTATGAATCTAATATTATTAAATCCATACAGGGACATTATGCTATTATTTTTCTTTTTTATAACGACCATGCAATTACCTTGAAAAGTAATCTTGATTTTTTAGATGAACAACATACCGCACAATTACTTGAAAACTATGCTTATCCATATTTACCTGCTGATGCTGTTGGCACATTACGTTATGATGATGGGGTAAATGAAGGAGTATCAAATCTATATCTCGCACTAACACATACAATAGCCAATCATTATAATTTTGAACTCAATGCACCAAAACCTATGGAACAACAAAACGAAACAACAAAAATTATTATATACGCTATGTTATTTATTTTGATTGGGCTATTTATTATAGTTCGTTTTGGTCTGCTTACATTTAAGAAAAAAGGATAAATATGACAAAGAAAAAACATACATTGTGGCCTATTGGAATTTTACTTATTATTGCATTAGGTATTGTGCTTATTATTGTGAGTATTAGAATCTCAAGCAAACAAAGCATTGATACCGACCATACTTTTGGTATGAAAAAGATAGAACTTGATGAAAACATTAATCTTATTATGCAACAGCAAAACACATTTGAAAAACTTTATAATGTGCATGTAAGCACTATTGCTGATGGAAGCATACATGCCCCTATCATGAAAAATCCATACTATGTAACCCCAGTGCCAAAGAATATCCCAACAAATGAAGGATTATTACAAGGCAATGATATTGTTACATTGTATTTTGAAAAAAAAATAAATCAAAATATGAGAGATGAATTATCACATGATTTTAAGATTCTATCTGTTACATTAGCATTTGTTCGTCTTGAGCAAGGAGAAAAAGAGGTAAGCACACTCACTATCCCAATGACAAAACATACCGACAATAGCTATATTACAGCCCCATTCTCATTGCCTATGCATGGATATTACCAAGCACGTTTTACAATTAATATAGCAACCAATGATGCAACAAAGCCATCGCAATTTCCTGTTTATTTTTACCATTGGCTATTTAATGAGTAAAAGATATTTCAATAATTTTAAAAATTCAATTTTATAAAGTAAAAATCAATGCACCAAAGCAAAACAATAATATTATACAATACCAAACAAAAACAAATAGACACATTAAAAAATTCTTTTGAATTTGAAATAGTGTTTAAACATGGAATGCGTTTTAATAAAGATTTTATGGCAATTTATGCAATGCCTTTGCATGATTTTCTCACACATTTATGTAAAAAGAAGAGATATAATCGCAAGATAGAATCACATTTATTACTAGGTTTCAGTATTAACAAAAAAGTTGCAAAAGCGTGCAAACGCAATCTTTTAAGGCGTAGGATTAAAGCAATTATGCAAGGATTAATAGACATATTGCAAGATTATATTTTTATTTTTGTATGCCGTAAGGGGATTATGGAGTATGATTTTAATGCATTAGCAAAACATATTGCGTATAGCACAAAAAAATTAGTGCAACAAAAGCATAAAGCAAAAACTACCTATAAGAAATAAAAAGAATCCCTTTTTTATCAAAAATAAGTAGCTATATTAAATTTCTTACTACAAGATAATTTGCAATGCCCCTTTAACAATATACCGCTTTATATCTTTTATAGAATCTTAAAAATTGTTAATATAATAATCTATGTGCCAGTCAATACTGCCTTATGAATGTAATCATATTGATCATTACACTCAAAGCACATTGCATACAGAATCTTTCTATAAGACTTGAATACTATACTCAAAACATTGTTTTAAACATATTGCATATTTTATTTTTTTGTGCTTTAATTCTATATTATGAAGTTTTGTAAAAAGGTATATCAGTGGTTATATTGGGAAGCACAGGAAGTATTGGTATTAATGCGCAAAAAGTAGCAAAGCAATTGCATATAGAGATAGAAGCACTTGCATGTGGGGGAAATATTACCCTATTTAACGAACAAATTAAAGCTTGCAAACCAAAATTTGTTGCTATTGCAGATGAGACAAAATTGGATTTATTACAACCACAAGATAGCATTGTTTTTGTTGGTGATGATGGCATTTGTGCTATGCTTGAGGCATGCCAATCACAAAAGATTCTTAATGCAGTTGTTGGTTATGCTGGTTTGCGTTTTAGTCTTAAGACACTTGATTTAGATAAAAAACTCATTCTTGCAAATAAAGAATCTTTAGTAGTTGCTGGGCATTTAATTACACAAAAGATCCACGCATCTTATGCATTAAAACACATTACATCAAATAACTATCAAAATAACTTAACAGCAGAACACAAAAAGCAAAATTATATTTTAGAGCATATTTTTCCTATTGATAGCGAACATTTTAGTCTTTGGTCGTTACTTACCCTTGATGGTTGTTCGCATTTTGATAAATCACCTACTTATTATAAAGCTTTTCAGAATCTTTATATTACTGCATCAGGTGGTGCTTTAAGAGATTTTCCACTCAATAAGATTCCCTATGCTACATTGCATGATGTTTTACAACATCCAACATGGAATATGGGGCAAAAAATTACAATAGATTCAGCAACTCTTGTAAATAAGCTTTATGAAGTTTTAGAAGCATATTGGTTATTTCAAACAAAAAATATACATGCACTTATTGAACGTAGCTCTCTCATACATGCTTTTGTAGAATATAACGACAATGCACTATGTGCACATATAAGCCATGCGGATATGTGCTTGCCACTTGCATATGGCATGGATACATTGCAGGCTAAAAAACATTTTCATATCACACCACTTTGTATTAATGATTTTATGAAAATTAATTTGCAGCCAATAGATACAATGCGTTATCCATTGTGGGCATACAAGGACTTATTATTAGAAAAACCACATTTAGGCATTGCACTTAATGCAAGCAACGAATTAACACAAAAGTTATTTTTGCAAGAAAAGATACCATTTTATGCACTATCGCAGGTAAATATGCAAGTTTTAGACAAATTAATGCATAGTAATCCACCTGCTACATTTGATTGTATTCTTGCATATAGACAAGAAGCAATAGCATTAAGTAATTTTTTTATAAAAAACATTGCACAAAAGGAATAAAATTGTTAAAGATATGCTACACTTACTATTATTTTATTTTGTGAGGTGTTTCATGGAACAAGTAAAGATTCTAAAACAATTGCAAGCTGATGCGTTGGTATTTTATGTAAAAACACATAATTACCATTGGAATGTAAAAGGTAAAGATTTTCCACAAGTGCATGCTGCGACAGAGGAAATATATAATATTTTTGCTGAAATTTTTGATGGCTTAGCAGAGCGTATTATTCAGCTTGGCGATGTTCCTTATGTAACATTGCAGGAAGTGCTTAAAAATGCAAAAATTAGAGAAGAAAGTAAAACAAGTTTTAAATCTAAAGATATTTTGGAATCTGTGCTTGAAGATTATAAATATTTCTTAAAAAACTTCAAAAAGCTTTCAGAAGTAGCTACAAAACAAGGTGATACAACGACACAAGGATATGCAGATTCTCAAGTCGCACACTTAGAAAAAGCTATTTGGATGCTTAACGCACAACTTGCATAGGCAGGGAATGTGTGTCTTATCCCACAGACAAAAAAGCCCCTATTATACAACATGATATTATAGAGCATACCCCCCCTACAAATGAGTTTGATATGCGGATATCAAACGATGAGAAAGAGGGGCTTGTGAATCTTAATATGCCAAAAGAGGGGTTAAGCAAATTCCATTTAATTACAGCATTTTTGGCAATATTTCTCATTATGAGCATGTTTATCCCAAAGATTTTTATTGCTAATAATATATATTATACAAGCCGTGAAATTTCAAGATTACATGCGGAACAAGAGCTATTGTATGAAGAAAAAATACGCCTACAACGCGAGATTGAGCTTATTAATAATAAACATTTAATGTTAGAGTTAGGAGTATAATAATGCAAGATATATTTATATTTGGAGGTGGTGCATGGGGTTTAGCATTAGCCTATGCATTTAGTCAAAAAAATCATGTCTTTGTATTATCTCGCCGTAAATTAGATTTACAACAATATAGTAGCAATGCTCTTCATAACCACAAGAAACCATGCCAACTTGATTATAATGAATTTATTACATGCTATGAAAAAGCAACAAACCCACTTTGTGTTATTGCTATTGCAAGTGCATTTTTACGCACATTTATACAGCAAGCAAACTTTTTAGAATCTGTCCGCCACAATATGCAAATACTTGTTGCAAGTAAAGGTATTGAGCAAGAAAGTGGTGCATTTGTCAATCAGATTTTAGCACCATATTTTCAAGAACACAATGTATGCTATCTTGCTGGTCCTAGCTTTGCTAAGGAGGTTATGGCTGGTTTGCCATGTGCACTTGTGTTGCATTCAAGCAATGAGGAGCTAAGCAAACGATATGCTGCATGTTTCCCCGATTTTATTAAAACTTATGTGCAAAATGATGTTATAGGTGCTGAAATTGCGGGAGCTTATAAAAATGTTATTGCAATTGCAGGGGGTATTTGCGATGGATTAGAGCTTGGTAATAATGCAAAGGCTTCATTATTATCGCGTGGTCTTGTTGAAATGGCACGTTTTGGGGCGTTCTTTGGGGCAAAACAAGAAACATTTTTAGGATTATCAGGGAGTGGTGATTTATTTCTTACTTCAAACTCCACCATGTCAAGAAATTATCGTGTAGGTTTTGGACTCGCAAAAAATAAATCTTTAGCACAAATCCTTGATGAATTGGGTGAAGTTGCAGAGGGTGTTTATAGTGCTAAATCTATCGTCCAAATTAGCAAAAAACACAATCTTTATACCCCAATAGCATTTGAAGTCCAAGCTATTTTAGAAGGTGGTGCAGTGAGTGTTGGATTAAAGAATCTATTAGCAAATAAACAGAAAAAATCATGATTTTAATGTAAAGTATAGTATGTAAAATCCTATTGCTCTCTATTTATATGTTACTCTTTTTCTCAATTTTTATTGCAAAAACTACTTGCTTATTATATTCAATTGTATATTGACACAATATAATAAAATATATTTTATAGAAAACCACCATTTAATGATACATTATTACACATTGTTTATATTTTGTTTCTTATTTGTAACTTTTTTGTATAATTTTGTTTTTTTTTTTGTTATAGTGAAGATTTATTTCTTTAGAAAGGTGATTCTCGTGAAATTGTTCTCTCGTTTAAGTATCGGCTCAAAGGTTGCGTGCGTTGTAGCACTGCTTGTTATTATTTGTATTGCCGTATTATCACTTTGCATTATTATATCATCAAAAGATACTATTGAAAAACAAAGTCATAGAATCTTACATCAAGCCACACATCGTTATGCGAATCTTTTTAATGGCATAGCCTCACAAACACTTGATACATTACTTGTCAGTGCCACAACCATTAATGCACAAGTTATGCGTAATGAAGTAAATATTGAAGATTTAAAAGATATTGTTGCTGCTATCCCAAATAATGTTCATAGCATTACCTATACATATCTTTTTGTGCCAAAATTTACAACAAAAGTAAAAAACACAGAAGATAATGAAGTGCATTTAGAGACAGGTGAGCTTATGATACTCGCACAACAAAACCAACAAAGAGGACAAAAAGCAGAAATTATACAGCCAGATCCCCTTATAGCACGTTTTCAAACTATACAAGATGCTATTACCACCAATAAACCTAGCATTTCCCACCCACATAAAGTTACTTTTCAAAATAAGGATCAGTTTATCCAAGATTTTGCTGTGCCTATACGCGATAAAAAAGGCAAGGTTATAGGTGCTTTGGGTTGCTTTATTGATTTTAGTATTATTGGCACACCTTTACTCGATGATGAAGCAAGAGTTTTTGTGAATGACCAACGTTTTGTAATAGATGAACGAGGTATTATTATCGTCAATCAGAATCCAAAATATATAGGAACAAAGCTTGATGAGCTTGTCCCTACACAGGCAGCTAAAAATATCGTTATAGCTGCAAAAGAGGGGAAAAGCGGTATTTTTCCTTACCGCACAGCAGCCGGCATACCCGGTGTTGTAGGTATGCGATCAATTGAACCTATGCAAGGAAGCGGTATGTATTGGAATGTTATATCATACATTCCTAATCAATCCATCAATGAACCTGTTATAAAACTTTTATGGATTATTGTCATATGCAGTATTGTTGCTATATTGATTATTATGCTAGGAACTATATATTATTTGCGTTCATCAGTAGCATTACGTATTAAACTTATTTTACAAACACTTGTAGCATGTTTTCAATATATTAATCATGAGAGTAAGGTTGCACCAAACCTGTTAACAATTAGAGCTCAAGATGAATTAGGAGAGATGGGAAGTAAAATTAACGAAAATATAGAAAAAACCAAAATAGGATTAGAGCAAGATTCTAAAGCAGTAGCACAATCAGTGCAAACTGCAAAAACAATAGAAGCAGGTGATTTAAGTGCAAGGATTACAGAAACACCACATAACCCACAATTAAATGAATTAAAAGAAGTATTAAATCATATGTTAGATGATTTAGAAAAGAAAATAGGTAAAGATTTAAATGAGATTACAAGAGTATTTGATAGCTATACTAAGCTAGACTTTACTACAGAAGTAAAAGATGCAAATGGTAGAGTAGAAGTTGTAACAAATACTTTAGGTGAAGAAATAAGAAAAATGCTTAATACTTCTTCTTATTTTGCAAAAGAATTAGAATCTAAATCAAAAGAGTTAGAAAATTCTGTGCAAATTCTAACCCAAAGCTCAAATACCCAAGCAAGCTCACTCCAACAAACAGCAACCGCCATTGAAGAAATTACTTCATCAATGCAAAATGTAAGCAGTAGGACAAGTGAAGTAATAAATCAAAGTGAAGATATTAAAAATGTAATAGGCATTATTAGAGATATAGCAGACCAAACAAACCTATTAGCACTTAATGCAGCAATAGAAGCAGCAAGAGCAGGAGAGCATGGCAGAGGCTTTGCAGTAGTTGCAGATGAAGTAAGAAAACTAGCAGAAAGAACTCAAAAGAGTTTAGGAGAAATAGAGGCAAATACAAATATATTAGTGCAAAGTATCAATGATATGGCAGAATCCATAAAAGAGCAAGCACAAGGTATCGGGCAAATAAATGAAGCGGTATCACAATTAGAAGCTGCTACACACGAAAATGTAGAGATTGCAAACCATTCGCAAGAAATAAGTATTACGGTAGATTCTATTGCAGCAAAAATATTAGATGACGTGAATCAAAAGAAATTCTAAGTATCTTACCAAATTATTAGATTTCATGCCAAATGATTTAGTGCATGGAATCCTACAATATAAAGCTTCTTGTTATTATCTTTGGCATTTTCTATTGCACCTTATATTACATAATTACACAATTCTATAATCTCTACACAATATATAAAAACTAGATTCTAATTATGCAGTAGCACAGAAATTAAAGCATAATATTGAAATGGAGAAAGTTTTTTATATGCAATATAAAGGCTTACTAGGGATTATAGGCAACATATGAAGATAATGTAGCCTTAAAATACTATACTATAAAGTTACAAAAAAGTTTTATTGTAAATATATACAAGTTTCTAAATCTTTAATTAATTAAACAAATAAAAAAGTTTATAAAAGCTAAATAGATTGGATTATAAATTTCAATATGAGTAAATTACAAAACAGACTTTGATATTTTTCTCACTATAGCAAATCTTTAAAACTCAATATAAAAATATTTTTAGCTAAAGTCTCTAAAACTATAGAATCTAATTTGTTATTACCTATGTTATTTAGATAGAGTGTTTATCGCATATTATGTGGATTAATCATATTTTTTCCAATAAGTCCTATCAAAAAAATCCGCTTCATTAAGCAATGCTTCAAATGGGCGGTATCGCTCTTTATAACCCATAGATTTGTGGTTTTTAATCCAATATCCCGGATAAAAATATTTGAGATTGAGCTTTTTTGCAAGATTAAGCAATAATACAATATTGAGCGTTCCTAGACTTAATTTCTCATAGTCATGATCATAGAAAAAATAATTTGCACTCATCGAATCAAGGACAATATCAAAATAGCTTACACCAATCAAACGTCCATCACGATATAAGCACATTTCATAACCAAAATACTCACTCCCAGCAACAAAGGAATTGGTATAACGTGCCATATCGATATTATTCATACTCCAATTTTTTTTACGCATCATTCTTGTATGGTATTTAACATAAAGACATACGCGTGCATCATTTGTGAGCGGTCGCCGTATTTGGATAAGAGTATCACTATTTTTTTTCATAACGCGTTTCATATTAGCACTAATTTGAAACTCATTAACAAGTTGGCGTATAGTGATACATTCTTTACAATTTGGACATTTTGGCACAAAAAAATATTCACCAAAACGACGATACCCACGCTCAAGCAAACCTTGATAAAAATAGGGTGTGCAATCCTTAATGCCTAAATAGCGAAATTGACTTTCTTTGTTTTCAAAATAAGAACAAGGATGCACTTCTGAAAAAAAATCAAAATATTCCATCATGCACCGCTATTTATGAAAACATTGCAAATGTTTATAGGTTTTGATTGCAAGTAAATAAAAAACAGGAATATCCAAGAGACCAATAAGGGATTTAATTCCATAATCAAATAGAAATGCCATAAAAACATCATAATAAGACCAAATCCCAAGAAATGCAATATGAAAAAAGATAAAAGTATCGATACATTGTGCTATACAGGCACTAACTCCATTACGCAACCACCAAAGACTAGGAAACTTTGTTTTAAGTCTATAAAATATAACGACATCTAGGAATTGTGCAATAAAAAAAGCACTAACGCTTGCAATAGCTATGCGTATACCCGTAATATATGATTCATGCCCAATAAAGGCAATAGCACAAGAAGGCAAAAAAGCAAGTAAAAGCCCATAACGCAATGCCCTTAAAACATCTTTTCTGCCATGTTTTTCGCTTAAAACATCCATAATTAAAAAGGAAAGTGGGTAGGTTAATGCTCCATAAGTAACAAAAGAAAAATTTAATGTAATATCTAGTAATGGAATATGCACATTGCCAACCCTAAAGCTAACAAGATAATTAGACGCCACAATAACACAAGTAAATAATAATACTGCAATTCCAAATGTTTTATTGCTTATTTTACTTTCAGCTGGTGGTGTGTAACTCATGCAATTTCTCCTTTATGGAGTTCAGAAAGTTTTAGCACAAATTCAACTTCACTCTTTGTAATACGCAATTCTTTAGAGATTGCATCTATGGTGTAACCATTCTTAAAGAGATCAAGAATTTGCTTTTCATTGCGTTGTTGCGATGGGGCATTAAAGTGTCCTAAACTACGCAATCTCTCCTCAAGCACCAGAATCTTGTCTTCAAAATAATCTCTATCGCTTTGCAAGCCATGTTGCAATGAAAGTATATCTGCTTTTAAGTCCGCCATTACTTTAAAGGTTTCTGTATTTGGCTTTGTATCTTGTGTGCGTTTGTCGTTCTCCATAATCCATTTTTGAATCTTATAAATTTCTTTATGCACATCTTCTATAGATGCTTCTAAGTGCATGATTTTTTTTGCACTTTCTTTTTCTTTTAATGTAATATAAAGTAATACGATGATTATCATAAGGATAAATAATACCGCAATAATGACACTCATCATTTCATAACTAAGATTCATCATACTTGTAATATTCATATTTCTCCTTTTATAAGGTTATAGATTCTGCGTTTTGCGGGCTTTAAGCATTTCTCTTTCAACGCTTACAATATAGCTATCATAATCTTTTAAATCGCGTTCTGCCATCTTTTGTATCTGTAAAATCCCCTCTCCTTTTGCAACTGCAAATAATGGCACACAACGTACAGGAAATACAGGGAGAAAAAGGCGGACATAATATTGCGTTTCTAATTTGAGTTGGAGTGAATCTAAAAGTATTACCCCATGTCCTAGCTGTGTAGTATGCGTGCTATGATGTAATGGAATATATTGGACTGCAGAACCAGCAATGAGATTCTCAATATGTTCTAACTTTTTATAAATATGCACAAGCATTTCACCAAGTATAGCGGTGCTACCACCACATTTACAATCACTGCTTTTTGCTTTTAGTGAAGAGAGCCATTTATCAATAGAATTGTTATGTAATTGCGTAATTGCATTGTATTCTTGAGTAGCGTCTAGCTCTATAGAATCATCAAGAGCTTGCAGCTCTATCTGCAGGTGAGCATCTACCAAACGCGTTTCTAAATCCATATTAAAACCTCACTATACTATCTAAAATAATAAAAAATAAAAAAACAAAGCCTAAATATCCATTAGTCGTAAAAAATGCACGCGGAATATTGCAAAAATCTTTATGCACTATCATATGTTCATAGAAAAGCATACATGCCGACAAAATAAGCCCAATAATAGCAAGATGATATGTTGTGCTAAAGCGTAAGAATAAAGCCCAAAAAAATACAGCAAAAACATGAAATATGCGTGCAATTTGTAGTGCATTTTCAGCACCAAAACGTGCAGGGATAGAATAGAGATTATGTTGTCTGTCATATTCAATATCTTGTAAAGAATATAAGATATCAAACCCAGCTACCCAAAAAAGCACCCCAAGACTAAGGAAAATAGTCCATAAATGCACAGCCCCACTAACTGCAATATCCCCAGCTATAGGGGCTAATCCAAGAGATAAACCAAGCACTAAATGTGCAAAATATGAAAATCTTTTCATGATGCTATATACACCAAGTATTACTAAAAATGGTATAGAAAGCTTAAATGCCAAGTCGTTTATAAAATAACTAACACAAACAAATAATAATGCATTGGCTATGCAAAATAACAATAAAGCTAGAAGACTTAACCGCCCATCAACACTTGGACGATTTTTTGTGCGTTCATTCTTAGAATCTATATCTCTATCGCAAAATCTATTAAATGCCATAGCAAAATTACGCGCACTTACTAATGCAACCGCACAAAGTAAAAGTGTTTTAAAACCAAAAAAACCATTATTATGAAAAGCATTTGAGGAAACAATCATGGAAATTATAATAAAACTAGCACTAAAAATGGTATGTTCAAACATAACTAATTCACTTAATGTTTGTAATTGCTTTTTTAATTTTTCCATAACCACACTTTCGTAAATACAAATTTAGTCAATATATTTAATTATGTATGACTCACTTTCAAGCATAATAATATTGCCTTAATTTAAATCTTTTACTATAACTTAAAATTGCTGAAAAATCAATAATACAACATGTTTTTTATGTATCTACGACAAAATAACATACAAATTTTTATTAGTGCATGTATGGCTGTATTTGAATCTTTATAATTTTTTTGCGTAAAAGCATCCATATTGTTCAACATTTTTCTTCAAAAAATGAAGTGAATATGTGTTGATTAATGATTAAGTCTTTTGCAATATATGCTCTATAAATTCGTTATTTAAGTGTTTATGTTATGCTATTGACAAGATATTGCATGATTCTACGCCACATAGCCACATATTAAGGAATTTTAACAACTCCTTGCAATCCTTCATTTTTTGTCATTAAATTACAACTAAAGTTAATATGAGATAATAGTAAATAATAATTTTGTTATGCATTAATACTTACAACATACACTACCAAACTAAAAGTATTGACCAACTTATCAAGAAAATAACAAAATTTTTGGTTGCAATTTTATAAATTAGATTCTTATATCTACCCCTTTCATTTGGCTTTTATGAGGAGTGTTTTTGTGATAGGATAATATCATATAAATGCTTTTATAATGGTTTAATGTTTAGAGATTGTTTGATTGCTTTGTTTATTTTGATTTATTATTATTTTGTTAATCCGATATAATATCTTTTTACAATGTAATTTTTATAATTTTATAGATTTTTAGTATTATAGAATGTGAAAAATAAAAACATAATAGTATTGGGTTTGTAAAAGTTTGCTATATTTTAAGCTTTGTATGCTATAATTATTTATAAGATTGGTTTTTACTTTTATATAATTTTTCATATTTAACAAGGAGATTTACAATGGATAAAGCAATTGCTAAAAGATTAGAAACGCTTGATTCTATATTATTGCGGTTACGCACTTCAATTAAAAAGAATGGCTTAAAAAATTCCAAACAGCGTGAAGAGATTATTGGTGTATTATATAAAAGTGGCACACATCTAAGTCCAGAGGAGATTGCTAACCAACTCCGCGTTAAAGATAAAAACACAAGTATTTCATCTGTGTATAGAATCTTAAGTTTCTTAGAAAAAGAGCATTTTGTTACAGCACTTGAAGCAGATAAAACAGGGCGTCGTTATGAGATTGCCGCAAAAGCCCATCACGACCATATTATTTGTTTGCAATGTGGCGATATTATTGAATTTGTAGATTCTGATATTGAGCATTTACAAATTGAGATTGCCGAAAAATTTGGCACACAGCTTATAAGCCACGATATGAGGCTTTTTGTGCTTTGTGCTAAATGTAAAAATGCATAATTTTTTGGTAAATTTTAAACGAATTATTTTGTGTTTATGCTACAACGGCTTTTACATGCTTTAGTGCTGTATTTATTGCAAAAAAGTGTATTTGAACGTATTGTATTGTTTAGTATTCTTACGGCTTGTTGCTTCATCATATTAAGTTATGTTGAACACGATGAATGGGTTGTTGTTAAACGCAAACAAGTTGGTATTGCAACAATTCAAAATGATATAGCAATACTTTTTGAAGATTATAATATTCAGAGTAAATGCACAAAGATTATTTGCACGAACAAAGAAGTAAAGCAAAAGCATATACAAACAAAATTGCCCTATACGCAACACTATTACACACTCTTTTTTACTTGTAATGGCTTATTATGTTATGAGTTTATACGCTCCCTTGAGGCATTACCTACGCTTTTTATACATGAAGTTAGTTCTTCAAATGCCACGATTATGCAAAACAGCCCAACACAACCCAAAACAACATATGCAATACCATCTTTTTCACAATCAGATAATATTGCTAATGAATTTAATATGCAATGGACACAAGATATGCATATTGTTTTCTCTATTGGGACATACCAAATATGAATGTTTATTTACAATTAAATAATAAGAAACTTTGGATTCTTTCTATTTTTCTTTTTCTCATGTTTATAATGGTGTTATTAATTAAAAAACACATATGGGATACTAAAGTGTATGATGTAGAATCTAGGTTACAATATATACAACAATCAAAGAATATTACTCAAAAAGATTTTTACCCCATTATAGCACAAATGCAACCCAAAACCACACCGCAAGATGAAAATACAAAAGGAGTCCAATCTGCAACTATAAATCAAGAACATGAAACAGAAACTACACAACTACAAACACCATTAAAACTACACGCTATTCTCAACCAAAATGTACTTATTAATGCCACATGGCTACACATTCATGAGAGTTTTACTTATAATAATACAGAATATATTGTGCAAAAAATAACAACACATGGTGTTTATTTGCAATACAAGGATAACCCAAACAATATATTTTATCTTGAAATTTTTACGACACCAGAAGAACTTCTTTTGCATATGTATTAAGTTGGTAATACAAGTTGTAGTATGCTATCATTGCTATTTTGCTATAATTATAAACTTATATAGTTTTTATAGCAGGGAGTTATATTATGTATGACAAAATAAAAATAGAACAATGGATTCAATCACTTAAAATTGCTTTAATCGAAAATAATGTGCAAGCAGCCTTTTTGCTTACACAAGATCTACCTTTTGATACTCATACTTTTACAGATAATGTAGATGCAGAGATGAAAGAATATCTTGATATAGCACATGAACTCATTGGGCAAACTATTGCTATTTTACAATCCCAACGAGATGATGTGCGTAAGCAGATTGAAAAAATACGGCAAACACGAAAATTTTTCTTTGAATAAAGTAGATATTTTCTCTATATATTAACCCTAAAAAACAAAAAAAGAGTATAATTGACACAACTCGAACTATGAAAGGATACGATATGAAAAAAATGTTGCCATTAATGGTTGTTCTAGGTTTAGGTAGTTTTGCGTTGGCTGCAAGCGATCCAGCTGCGATTGTTGCAAAGCAATGTAAAACTTGTCATGGTGCAAAAATGGAGAAATCATATCTCAATAAGACACTTGTTGTAAATACACTAAGCAGTGAGGAAATTAAAAAAGATTTGCTAGGGTATAAAGCAGGCACACTAAATCGTCATAAAATGGGTGCTCAAATGAAAATACAGACAGCAAAACTTAGCACAGAAGATATTGAAGCATTAGCGAAATATATCCCTACACTTAAATAATTACATAGAGCTACATTCTGTTGTATAGAGTTTTGTTGTAGAATGTAGCCCCACCCATTTAACTTGAACACAATTCAATAAGATGCCATAAAATATAAAGTTTCATATGTTGGTATTACTTATTGAAACTATAATCCCATTTAAAACTTCTACCTTAAAGTATAGATAAGAGAGAAATCATTAGGTAAAGTTATAATTTTCTACAACGCCTTTTATGTGTAATTCTGCGTGCATATCACTCAAATAAAAAATACTAAAACGTGGATCATTGATGTCTTTAAAACTGCTTGTCCCGCGTTCTAAATATTGTTTTTTAATATCCTTGTCATCACTAAATACTGCTTTTGCATGTATGCGTATCCAGCTATAATCTTGGGCACACACACAAATACATACCATAGGGTTTTGCTGTAGTTGCATAAACATTGGTTTGTCATTATTCATGCAATACCAAATCTTATTCTTTGCTAGCATAACACTACCTATTGGACGTGCAATAGGCTTACTATCATGTATGGTGCTTAGAATCTGAATCTTATTTTGCTGTAAAAAATCCATAACAATAGTGAGTTTTTCCATTTATTTCCTTTTTGCATATGTATCCATATTATAGCAAATTTTATGCGATACCTTTGCTTATATACTTATGTTTTATATAGAATCAAAGGATAGCATGCTATAATATGCCATTCAATAAAAAGGGAAGCCATGACAAAGCAACTTGCCAATCTTGTAAAAATTGCGAAACAAAAGCTTGATACGCAAGAAAAAAGTCTTTTACGCAACCAAACGCTAATTGCCCGCAAATATGCTGATATTGATTCTATAAATATACAAATTGCCACCATTCCTATACCATCTTCTGGAAGTTTTAGTGCATACCAAAGCCAAAAAGATTCTATTCAAGCCTATTTATATGAAATTCATGAAATCCAAATACAAATTGGGATTTTAAAACAAGAACAAGAATACATTAAACAACAAATTCGTATTGCTCACTTAGAACACGAAAAAACACTTTATCTTTACAATCAAGCAAAAGATGCTCAAACTATTGAAAACAATAAAAAAGAAGTAAAGCAACTTGATGAAGTTACAATTATGTTACATACAAGACAAAAGCATGTCAAATAAGAGCCACAAATGCTTGCAATATAACTTTATCTCTAGTCTAGATTCTAATCGAATTAGAATTGAACAATGTTTTATATGCCCCTAACGCAGTTATATTATATTCTTTATTTTGTATATTTCGTCAGTTATTTTTATCGACTTACCACATAAATGTTTATACTTTTCAAATCCCATAAAGTCGCACATATAATTTATTTTATAAAAAATACATTACGAATAGGATATATTGTAATTTATCAAAAACTACCATATAAATCAACATACACATACTTCCTATATTTAATTTATATGGGATTACATAAGATAACTATAAATTAAAATTTATGTGAATTTTCATTATCTATTGCAAAGTATGCATATATTTTATTGTATTTGAATATAGATTTGAAATAATGATTACAATGGATAGATTTATTTTGCAAATTTAAATACAATTTATTCATATGCTTTATTTGTGTTAGTATTTATAAATACGCTAATTGGGTTATTTTTCATGCGGGTTGCATATGTATTTAATAATTTTTATAAAAATTGCAAAAAATATAATGCCAACATTGCTTAGCCATAAGGGATTTTATATATTAAATAAGACAAATTAAGTTTTGTTGTTAAGGATTCTAAAGATATGCAAATAATGTGATAATTTTTATATTTGATGCAATATAGAAAATCAAAGAAAATTATTCTATATTGTCATGAATACTAGGCAATTAGGGAAGTTTGGCAAGCTCTTGAAGTATTTCTTGTTGTGTAAGCCATTCTGTATTTGTGTTGCTTGCATAAATAAAGTGTGAATCCACTTTTTTACCCTTTTCATTAAGTAAAGTTTTTGCATAATTGATTGGTGTTTGGAACATAATGCTTGGAGATATGATAAAAAAATCATCAAATTCATAGGAAAGATGGGAGTCATCTTCGCTTATCATAACTTCATGAAGTTTTTCTCCTGCCCTTTTGCCAATAATATTAAAGGTTGCATTGGGAGCTATGGCGTGTGCTAAATCTGTAATTTTAATACTTTTAATTTTTGGGATAAAGATTTCACCACCATGCATACGCGAAAGATTTTTGATAACAAAATGCACTCCCATATCAAGCGAAATAAAAAAACGTGTCATTGCAACATCAGTAATTGGTAATTCTTTTGCTCCTTCAAGAGCAAGCTTACGAAAAAATGGCACAACACTTCCACGACTACCAATAACATTACCATAACGCACAACACTAAATTTTGCTTGGCTATTACCTTTAATATTATTAGCACTTATAAAAAGTTTATCACTACAGAGTTTTGTAGCACCATAGAGATTAATGGGATTTGCGGCTTTGTCTGTTGAGAGTGCAATAATGTGTTTTACACCTGTTTTTAAACAAGCATCAATCACATTGCTTGCACCATGTATATTGGTTTTAATGCATTCCATAGGATTATATTCAGCTATGGGAACATGTTTTAATGCGGCTGCGTGGATGCAAATATCAACATCTTTGAGTGCAGATTCTAAACGTTGGCAATCACGAACATCACCCAAGAAATACCGCATACACTTATCATTATATACTTGTGCCATTTCGTATTGCTTTAACTCATCGCGACTATACACAATCAAGCGTTTCGGTTTATAATGTTGCAATACAATTTCAATGAATTTTTTACCAAAACTTCCTGTGCCTCCTGTAATCAGTATGCTTTTATTATTTAGCATGCAAACTCCTTAAAACTAATATTTACTTTGACAAAAATGTATAATATCATCATAATTGCGAAATAATGCTTTTTTATTCCATTGTAATGTAAAAAATATTTGTATTTCTTCTTTATTAAGATTCTTAAAACTTTTGCAAAATCCATGCATATGTTGTTTGAGTATGCGGTATTCATTGTAGGTTACTATAGCAATATCATCTTTTTGGAAATCTTTAACCTCTTTTGTTGCTTGTTTTGTATTGGCTAGTGCTTTTTGTTGCATAAGTGTAAAATTATGATATTGTATTTTTTGAAGTATTTTAAGTGCTTGGTATAGATTCTGTAGAGATGCACATAACTTTGTGTATGTATTATTGCATTGTGTTTCTTGTATATAAGTTTCAATATCTTGTGCAAAACCAATACGATGCCATATCGCAAACATGCTTAATAATATCATAAAATAGGTATATTTAAGCTTGATGTTTTGTTGCCATTTTTGCTTATAATACATTATTTTACTTCTATGAAAGTTGATTGTATTATAAAAATTCGTTATATGCATCACAAGCATCTGAATTACCTAAATCACAAGATTTGCTATATAACTCTTTTGCCTTTTTGAGATTAAGCTCTGCACCAACCCCTGTGCGGTAATATCCTGCAAGCTGGTAACATGCTTGTGCATTTTTAAAATCACATGAACGCGTAAGCAAGGCGAAGCCTTGTTTAGGATTTTTCTTTACTCCCCTGCCACTTTCATAAAGATTCCATGCCTCAAAGCATGCTGTAGCATTATCTCCATTGCATGCAATTTGTCTTGCATTTAGTGCTTTTTGCCTTTGATTATGTAAAAGATAAATCTGTGCATAAGCTCGGCATACTTCTGTGCTATTAAGATTACATTGTGTTGAATTTTTATCTGCAAATGCTAAGGCTTGAGCACACATACTTTTGTTGTTATTGATACATTGTGTGAGCATTTCTCTAAATTTATCATCAATTTGATAGGCTTGCTGGCGACTTTTTGAAGTAATGAGTTGCTGGTTGCCTAATGGTGTGTTTTGCACGCCTGTTAATTCATCAACATGAAGTTCATCTAACATATCCCAACTTTTTTCGTTTTTAGATTCTGTAGTTTTTATACCACCACTTGGAGTATCTGGTCCTATGCGTATAACTTCTACTGGTGGCAAATCATTTCCATTTTGCCCATATGACACACATAATCCGCAACAAAATATAAGCATACTATAGAATATAGTTTTCAACATACACCTCGCATCACAAAATATATGAATTATACCATAAAATAACAGACATATAAAAACGATAGCTAGCTATGTAATAATAAATAGTGATTTTATCTCATATGCTCTTATAATATCAGCATAATTTATTTGAAATAAACAGATAGAAAATATGCTATAATGGGGAATATGGAATCTATACAACAGAAAAAATATGAGTATTGCATACGGCACTATTGGCAACATACAACAAGTGGGTTTAGTCTGCTTGAAGTATTATTGGCATTATTTGTTATTGGAATCTTGGGTGTAAGTGCCATACGCAGCATAAGTGCATTGAGAGCACAGAACTACCGCATACAACATTTTTTGCTTACACATGCAAGTCTTTTTGAAACACAGCTTTTTATTAATAAGCAATTAAGCATGATAAAACCAAAAAGTCTTACTATAACATCTAAAAGTGTAGCATGGCAAAAATATGATAGACTTTTTCTTGGGGCGACACAGAATGATTATATGGATTTTTCCCTACAGACTACACAAGTAACATTGACACACAAAGATAATAAGCTTTACTTCAATGATGCTTTATTGCTTCACAATGTGGCAAGTATGCGATTTTGGCATACACAAATCAAGCCATATGATATACTATCATATAGCATATGTGGCACCATATGCATAACAGATTCAATAATGCTTGAAGAAGTCGAACAAGCATTGCCCGATACTAAGATAAAGATATAGAATCTATGTTAGTATGTTGTTATAAAAAATATAATATTGCTTCTATTTTCAGATTTTTTTCCACAAAGAAAGAAAAAGGTTTTATGAGTCTTTATGCTTTGCTTATTACGCTTGCCATTAGTCTTACTGCTTTGCATACTATACGCACACTTGCAATAAAACAAGATATAACATTAACACTTTATTTTCAAAAACAAGCGCATCTTTATGCAACAACATTGCATAGTATTGCTTTAGCATGCTATAAACATTATGGTATGATGGCATGCATGAAAGATTCTATGCAATTTGATTCTCATTTTTATGGCGAATACATCTTTCATGAAGCTATCATAAATGATAATTGGCATACTCACACATATAAAAAGGTGTATGTATTGGATATCGCAATCTATGCCCAAACATTGCTTAGCACACATCCTTTGCGGTATGCAAGAAGATATATTTTAAAAGGAAAAGTATGAATATAGCAAATGAAAACAATATGGTTGTTTTGGAAAAGATTCTAACAGATGCAATATCGTATGGGGCAAGTGATATACACATACAAATACCATATTTATTACAGGACAAATCATCAGCCATTTCTGTTTATTTTCGTATAAGAAAACAAGTGCTACCCTATATATACCAAAATATAGCAGATATTGCAATCAATTTTTATGATAATATGATTTTAGCATTACATACTTGTATGTATGATTGCCCTAAACCTATTGCAGGAGAATCTATAGCATTAAATATGCCACTTGATGAACGGAGTATTGGTGTTATGATTGGAAACATAAAATGCCGTCTTAGTATATTCCGCACTGCACATGCAGCATGCTTTACATTCCGCATATTGCAAAGAAAAGTGCCGACATTAGAATCTATTAACGCACCACATGCACGTCCTACACTTTGTGAGCAATCAAGCGGGCTTATCCTTGTGTGTGGAACGAGTGGAGCAGGCAAAAGCACAACTATAGCGGCTATGATTCATCATATCAACATGCATGCAAAAAAACATATTCTTACTTTAGAAGATCCAATTGAGTATATCCATACAAGCCACAATTCACTTATCAATCAGCGTGAGATTGGCAAAGATTCTCATGATTTTGAATCAGCTCTTATTGCAAGTTTGCGTCAAGATCCAGATGTTATTCTTATTGGTGAGATTCTTAATCCAAAAGTTTTAGAGCTTGCGATAGCACATGCTTTAAGTGGGCATTTAGTTATAACAAGTTTCCATGCACATAATTGTATGGACGCTATATCGCGTATCATTGGTATGAGACAGGGTGATAGAAATGTGCATGCAAATCTTGCTGCATGCCTGCAAGGCATTATTACACAAAGGCTTTATGATGATGGCACAAAGCTTGTTGCGGATTTCGAAATCCTTATTGCAAATGCAGCAATAAGAGCACTTATTAAAGAGGATAAGATTTGGCAATTAGATTCTCAAATTTCTATGGGTAAAGCATTCGGTATGCAACATTTTAGCAAACATGCCCAACAAAACACCATGTAGTTATGGCATTGTCAAATAGATAAATTTTATTATAGTTGCACTTTGAAACATAATCTATTAGTAGTTAGTATGTTTTTAATATTTTACAATATTATAAATTATCAAGATTTTTTAGTTTTATTTTATTGATAGAGTTTTGCTAGTAAGCCAATAGTTTTATATTTTTTCTTGAATATTATTTTTCAGTAAAGCCTAGTTATTTTAACATATTAAGTGAGTATTTTAGCCACAATATAGAAAATTGATTTTAAGTTATTTGCGTAAAATATCATAAGCAATATAAAGTAGGCAACATGAATGCATTAAATTGCTGTTATTATGAAACCCTGCTTGCTATTTTATCTCAATATCTCCTGCTTAAAGCGATTTTTAAGAGTTTTTGTTATAAAATTTAAATATACAAAGGGAAATTTATAGGACTATATATGGCAATTATTGCAAAACTTGATACTTGTGGGTGGCTCTTTGGGCAACATGAAGCTTTACAAAACCTCTACATGCTTTTTGAATCTTGCTTGCAAGGTGATTATAAAAAACAGGATTATCAAAAGGGTAAGCGAGTGGATTTAGATTGTGGGATTTTTGCTATGTTGCAAACCTACAAGCTGAAGCCATATAAAAAGGCATTTTTTGAAACCCATAAACAATATGTTGATTTGCAGCTCACTATCTCTGGTAATGAATGTTTTATGATAGGAGATTCTAGAGATTTTATTGTTACTAATCCCTATAATGCAGAAAAAGATTTAGTTATTTATCAAACACAGAAATTTGCACATAGAATTATTACAAATAGTGCATATCTTTGTGTATTTTTTCCAAATGATGTGCATGCAGGCGGATTACAACATAAAAGTATCGTAGTAAATCGTGTTTATAAGGTTGTAGCAAAGGTGCCAAGAACATTACTGAATATATCATAATTAGTTGGGGGAGTGGTATGCGTTTTATAAGATATGCAACATGTATAACATGGATTGCTTGCAGCAGTAGTATGCATGCAAGAGATATTGCTGGCATGTATCTTACACATAAGGGCACAGATGGAGGGCAAAGTATTGTTGAAATTTTTCAATATAATGGTCAATATTATATCTATGGAGTAAAGAATCTTGAGGCAAATCCAATTACTGATTCTTGCAATAAAAATCCTGATTTACGCAATAGAAAGAGTGTCGGGACTGTGTTTGGTTATGGATATAAGGAAAATGAAAAAGGGCATTTTGTAGGCGGTGCTATTTATAATTTTCATAATTGTAAAACATATTATGGTAAAATTGTGCCAAAAGATAATAATAAAATAGATTTTGTAGGTGCACTTGATTCCTATTATATGCTTAGTCGTGCATATGAATGGCAACGATTAACACCGCAGCAAAGCAAACAATACCAAATGTATCGCATACCTTTTCAACAAATTATAACAACCATTGATGATACCATTCGTAGCAAAAGGTAGCATGTTTTATTGCTTTGGATACTCAATAAAGATAAAAACTAAACTATAAGGTAAGGTTGGTTGGGGCTAGCTTACCATAGCTAAATACAAAGAAAAATTTAAGTGATATGGTTATAGTAGAGATTCTAATGCCTATTTTGCAACGAAAGAAGGTTAAAATCATGCAAGATAGAATCTAGTTTAGAAGTATATATAAAGAATATCGTAAGACAATGTTTGATAAAAAAGTCTTATGGGGCTTACCAAAACATAATATTATATTTATACATTCTTAGCTACTTTGTGAATATATTATTCTAAAAGCTTATAACAATATGGTTGCTGCCTATGAATTATCAAAGCATATTTTATACTTATAGAAGATGAGAATGATATAAGCTTTTATGGTTTTAGGTGGGTAGATTTGGTAAAAAATACTTATTGGTGGAATTTTGTTCTTTTATATAGAACTTCGCATAGTTGATAAAAATTTTTGTGATTTTTTTATACATTAAGGCTAGAATCTAATACCCAATCAAATGAATAGCACACTCATGATATTGCACAACAAAACAATGTGTTTATTATAACATACAAATATGGAACACTATAGGGAACACTTGTTGCATGTTTAATAAAAAAGTCTTTTACTATTTAGTGGATTATATGTATTTTTTCAATGTGAAAAATTATCTCTATCGGCAAAATTTGTTAATTTTTTGGTAGAATCTCATAAAAAACAAAAAGGCGATTTAATAAATTAGGTAATGCTTTATGGGGCAAGGAAGTCAAATGATTGAGAATCAAGCAAAACAGCTCGAAACCATGATGAAAAATAGAGCAAATACAAAATATATTGCTATTACTTCAGGTAAGGGTGGTGTAGGAAAATCTACACTTAGTGCAAACCTTGCCTATAAACTTAATAAACTAGGATTTAAAGTCGGTGTATTTGATGCAGATATTGGACTTGCAAATCTTGATTTAATCTTTGGTATTAAGACGGATAAAAATATTCTCCATGCAATGAAAGGTGAAGTAAGCATTGATGAGGTTGTCTATGAAATTGAACCAAACCTTTATCTAATACCGGGTGATAGCGGGGAAGAAATTTTAAAGTATGCAGGCAATAATCTTAATATAGTAGAAAATTTTATTCAAGAAAGCAATATTCTTGATACACTTGATTTTTTATTAATTGATACAGGTGCTGGCATTGGTCCATTAAACCAAACTACATTACAAGCATGCGAACATATTATTGTTGTTACTATGCCCGATCCATCAGCAATTACAGATGCTTATGCAACAATTAAGCTTAGTGCACATACAAAAAAACAAATTTTTATGGTCATCAATATGTGCAAAAGCCAAAAAGAAGCACTTGCAGTTTTTGATAGAATGGAGAATATCGCAAAGAAGCATATACCACACCTTACCTTAAAATTTCTAGGTGGGCTTGAGCTTAATGCTGCAGTTAATAAAGCAACGCGTAATCGTGCATTGATTACAAAAGTAGAACCTTTTAACAATGTATCAATTGGTATAGGGGATATAGCAGCACTTTTAGCACATGAAATTACAGATATGGAACACAATATGCTTTTAGAATCCAAAGGTTTTAAGAGTTTCTTTAAGCGTATGCTTGGTTACTTATAAACTAAACGACAGATTTTCAAAGGATTGAGACATGTTGAAACAAGAGAATTATTTGAGTTTTGCCATTGTCGTAGGCTTTTTTATTGGATTAATGTTTGGTGTAGCAAAATTTGATGAACCAGAGCTTATGATACTTTGGACTATACTTTCTACAATGGGTATTTATCTTATCACAACGGTGTGCATATCGGCGTATTATTTATTTATGGATTCTCATGGGACAAAGCTACATAAAGAACGTTTAGAGGAGAGTCTTGAACATTATCGCAAAGAATTTGATAAGAAAGAACAAGAAGTGCAAAATATTCGCAACTTTATCAAAGGGTTGCAGGGTTCAGAGTGATATAATTGCGATATAATAGAGTAAAAAGGATATGGAATGCAACAAGCTTTAAATATAGCCACAAAAGGACAAGATGCGTATAATCAATATCTTAAAAATACGCAAGATGAGCTTGCTTTGCAATATCTTCCTGCAGTAAAAGCTATGGCATTTCGCTTAAAGGAAAGATTACCAAGCTCTATTGATATGAATGATTTGGTATCTATTGGGACAGAAGAGCTTATTAAACTTGCACGTAGATATGATTCCAATAAGAATGATTCTTTTTGGGGATACGCTAAAACTCGTGTAAATGGTGCTATGCTTGATTATTTAAGAACGCTTGATATAGTTTCTCGCTCATCAAGAAAGCTTATAAAAGCCATTGAATTAGAGGTTTCTAGATATTTCAATGAGTTTGAAGAAGAGCCTAGCAATGAATATCTTGCAAAAGTATTAAATGAAGATATTGAAAAGATTCACCAAGCACGATTGGCAAGCGATATTTATGCGGTTGTTCCATTAGATGAGCAGTTTAATGCTCTTGAAGATACCGATATTTTACAATATTGCGAACAAAAAGAATTAATGGAAATTATCCAAAAAGTATTAGCTAAATTAACAGAGCGTGAGCAATTGATTATCCAGCTTTACTATTTGGAGGAATTAAGTTTAAGTGAGATTAGTGAAATCTTAGATATTACAGAATCTAGAATTTCACAAATCTCAAAGGAAGTGATTAAAAAAATCCGTAGAGAGATAGGAGAAGCAAATGGCTAAGATTCTAAGTCAAGAAGAAATTGACTCTCTGTTAAATGTAGTTGATGAAGAAGGTGCTGTTGATGAAGCAGAGCAATCAGAAATAATAACAGAAAAGCAGATTGTTGTTTATGATTTTAGACGACCAAACAGAGTGAGTAGAGAGCAATTAAGAAGCTTTCGCTCTATCCATGATAAGATGGCACGGAATCTATCTAATCAAATTTCAGCTATAATGCGTTCAATCGTTGAGATTCAATTGCATAGTGTTGATCAAATGACTTATGGTGAATTTTTGATGAGTTTGCCAACACCTACAAGCTTTAATGTATTTTCAATGAAGCCAATGGATGGTGCAGGCGTTTTAGAAATTAACCCTAGTATTGCATTTCCTATGATTGATAGGTTGCTTGGTGGTAGGGGTGATCAGTATGATGATACTAGAGAATTCTCTAACATAGAATTAAACCTTTTAGATACTATTTTGCGTCAAATTATGCAAAATCTTAAGGAATCTTGGGCTGCAGTAGCAGAGATTTTTCCTAGTATAGATGCTAAGGAATCAAGCCCAAATGTTGTGCAAATCGTGGCACAAAATGAAGTTGTAGTAATGGTTGTTATGGAGATTGTTATTGGGCATAGTAGTGGTATGATGAATATATGCTATCCTGTTATATCACTTGAAACAATTCTTAGTCGTTTAGCCAGTCGTGATTTAATGATGAGTGAAACAAGTGGCAAAAAATCAAGAAATAGAGAATTACAAGCATTAATTGGTGGTGCGGATGTGCATATTGCCGCTATGCTAGGTGGCACTCAACTAAGTTTTAAAGAGATTCTAGAATTAAAGGTTGGCGATGTTATTATGCTTGATAGGGTAGCTGATGATACAGTGCATGTAAGTGTAGATGGCAGGGATAAATATCGTGCAAAAATAGGTTTGCAGAGATTTAGAAAAACCATACAAATTTTAGATGAAATTAAAACAGAAAAAGATCAGGTAAAAGAAATGATTGAAATGCTTGAAGCACAGAGAAAAAGTAAAGTAACAGAAATTCAAGATGAAGGATTTGGCAATGAATGATTTTATAGAACTCTTTATACAAGAAATGGTAGCAACCATTGATGGTATGATGGGTAGAACTGCTGTTGTTACACACAAAGAAAGTACAAATGTATCTGATAATTTGTTATCTACACCATTTGCTAAGGTGGTAGTAAATGTTGGGCTTGGGGCTTCACAAGTAAGTACATTATGTTTTATTATGCCGGAGAATCTTGCTACCGCATTACCAGATTTAATGATGGGCGGTGAGGGTAATACAGGCAAAGATATGATGGATGATGACGATAAAGACGGCTTAAAAGAAGTATTCCAATCAATTACAGGTGCATTGG
>JARHZY010000101.1 GCA_029264655.1 Helicobacter sp.
CGCCTTATGAATGCGGAGCAAAAAGAAGCTTTATGCCAAAATATAAAAGAAGCTATGGATGGTGTGCCAGTTGAAATTCAAAAAAGACAGGTAGAACACTTTGCAAAAGCTGATGCAAATTATGGCAAGAGAGTAAAAGAGCTTTTAGGACTTTAATTACTGCTTTGTAATTAATTATTAATTAAAAAGGGATTCTAAGATAATATTCTAGAATCCCTTTGCAATATTTATATCAAGCTCCTATAAAAACTATTTTTGCAAATTTTTACTTAAGTTATTTATGCATACTTTTATTTTATGGCTAAACATAATATTATAATGTTGTTTAAAAAATATATCTTAAAAGCAATAAGTTGCTATGCAGTATATTATGTTGAACAATAATAAAAGATTCTAAAAATTGGCTTTAAAAGCATATTATACATTTTTTAGGAAATGAAACAGATTAAAATACATCCATAGAAGAATAGAAAATTCTAACAAATATGAGATTAAAGTTATATTAACAAGAGAGCTTTTTTTAACCAGTAAGCAACAATATCTCCATAATTGCATACTCTAGTTTATGAAACTATATGGTTTATTGGCATAGATAGCATGGTGTCATAGAGTAAAATATATATGTTGTGTGGATTTACAATAAATCTATATTATTGTAATAAGTGAAATTAAAGAGTAAATGATTGCGATAGATTGCCTTTCTTGTTATATAGTAATTATCAAAAATGAGTATTTATATTTATACTTATATGTGTTTTATATTGATATGGTATATAATGGGATATGGAGTTTTATAGATTATGGGTATAATATTACCCATTTACTTCTATGCTTAACTTGATAAAGTATTGTTATATATGTTATGTTTATTGCTAATCCATCAAAGAGTTTATGTAATATATACTGATAAATATAGGGTAATACTCTTAAAATGTGATAAATAATTAGAATCTATAAAAATTTATTGTTGCGTTCGCCCACATATTTTATACATAAAATGCACGATAGGCGTTAAGATTCCATATTGATGTGTGCGTAAAATACGCGATAGATAATCACCTGCACTTTGCACAATTTGCACCATAACAATAAGTGCCACAACACAAGCATATAATACATCAAGCCTTGAATCATAAAAACCATATTTAATGGCTAAATCACCTAAACCACCACCACCAACACATCCAGCCATAGCTGAAAAGCCAATAATAGCGATAATGGCGATAGTAGCTGCATTGATTAATGATGGCAAAGATTCCGCAATCATCATAAAAATAACTTCGAGTTTGCTTGCACCCATGCTTAAGGTAGCTTCAATAATGCCATAATGCACTTCTTCTAAAGCCCCTTCAAATAAACGTGCCACAAAGGGTATAGCTGCGATTGAGAGTGTAAAAGAGGCTGCTTCAGGACCAATACTTGTCCCAATAAGCAGTTTTGATAATGGCAAAAGCACAACAATAAGCACAATAAAAGGAAAAGAACGTATTGTATTAACAATAATGCCTAAGATTTTATTAAAAAGTGGTGCATTTATGAGAGAATCTTTTTTTGTAATTGTTAAAATAACACCCAAAGGTAATCCAAATAAAATAGCAAAAAAGCTTGATAAGCCGACCATATATAATGTTTCAAGTGTGCCATCTATTAATAAATCAAGCATATCAAATATCCGTGAGGCGGTATCTTCATCGTGAAAAAGCAGGTAGCAAAGCACTTGGAGCGATGAAACAACTTCATCGCTAGCCAATGTTGGCGGTAAGTCAAAAAAATGAAGAATCCATGGTTGCGTTTCTAGCATATTATTTCCTTATATCTGTAGTTTTTTGAGATTGTAATGTTTTTTGTGTGGTTAAATCATGTAATGATTCTACAATTAAACCTTTTGTGCGTAAATAGGCTATTGCCTTTTCTCTTGCATGTATATCATCGCCAAATGCGACGATTAGGTGTCCAACTTCAGTTGTAGTAAGTGCTTCTATATTGCCTGCTAAAATATTTACATCAACATCAAATTTTTTAATTATTTCGGCAATAAGAGGTTCATGGATATAAGATCCTACAAATGAGATTTTATAGGCATCTTTATGTGATTTTTGTAATATTTCCTCTGATGAGAGTGCAGGTAAATAAGAAATAAGCTCTTTTGTTACTTCGTGTTTTGGACTTGCAAACACTTGCTCTACATGCCCTTGTTCTACAATTTCACCACCACTCATTACACACATTGTATTGCAAATAGCGCGTACAACTTCTATTTGATGTGTAATAAGCACAATAGTTAAATTGAGTTTTTTCTGAATATCTTGCAAAAGACTTAAGATAGATTGTGTTGTTTTTGTATCAAGTGCACTTGTGGCTTCATCGCATAAAAGAATTTTTGGGTGGTTTGCTAATGCTCTTGCAATAGCAATGCGTTGTTTTTGTCCTCCACTTAATTGATTGGGATAAAAATCTGCTTTATCTTGCAAGCCCACAAGTTCTAAAAGCTCCATAACACGCATACGAATAGCAGTTTTTTTCCATTTAGCTATTTCAAGTGCAAAGGCAACATTCCCAAACACATTTCTAGAATCTAAGAGATTAAAATGCTGAAAAATCATACCTATTTTTTGTCTTACATGTTGCAATGCAGATTCCGAAAGCGTTAAGATATTTGTGCCATCAATAATAACTTCCCCTGTAGTAGGACATTCTAGCTTATTGATAAGCCGCACAAGTGTTGATTTACCAGCACCAGAATATCCTATAATACCCATAATATCTCCCTTTGCTATTTGAAGATTTAAGGGCTTAATAGCTTGGAATCCATTTGCATAAGTTTTTGTAATATTTTTTAGTGTAATCATTATATGCCTTTTATATTGTTTTAGTGTTGCTATATTTTATATAAATAAAAACTTTATATAAGCGACACAATAATAACATATTTTTTTAAATACGATATGTAATTAGTTATTTATTGGTGCTGATATAATTGTATAATATACATAAAGAATAACTATGTAATACATGCTATTAGTGTTTTTGGAGTGGCTAAAAGCTAATGGAGCAATTTGCAATATGATGAAAATTACCATAACTATGTTATAAAACCTTTAATTTTTACGAAAAAATAATGGACTTATTGGTATTTTTGTCTATATAATAATGTATTTATGCCTCAAAATAAGTTGAAGTTATTTTATTTATGAATCTTGTAGTATTGAGTTATAATGCTTTTTATTTGCAAGTGAGTTAAAATGTTTAAATGGAAATAAGCATGGGTATTGTAGCTTAAGGCTCTTTGCAGAGTTAATATTAATAGTTTTATATAGGAATAAAAGAAGAAGTAATTACTATATATCTTGTGTTGAAAGTTGTCTTAGATATGCTACATAAATTACTGCAGGTATAGTAACTCTATATGCGGGACCAGCTATATCAATAGCCGTCCATATCCCTGTAATAGCAAGACCAATTGGTCCCAAAAATATCCCAACATATCGCGTTATAGCAGCATTTGTTGCAAGTGCTAGTCCGCGTCCAAATATTACTTTCCAAACCACATTTGTAATCATTAGAATAATTTGATAGGTTTTAAATCCTCCCATTTTCATAATAGCCCTAAGTGCCATCATAACACTACTATAATCAACATGAGTAATATTAAGATCTTTAGCAATTTCTGCGAGTTCTTCTTGCGACATCTTTGCAATAGAATCTTCTAAAAGTTTCATAAACATATTTATTTCGATTGTTTCGGTTGTAGCATTTTTATTATAATTAACCTTAAGTTTATCGCATACATCACAAAGTATTTCTTTATATTGCACCCCACCTCCTCTGAAAATATTAACAAATGAGTTGCCACCAAAATGTTGCAATTCTGCCATTATGAGTTCTATATATTGTTGGTGGTCTGGGTAAAATCTTTTTACTAAATCATTGTTTGTTAATTCTTCTGTCATTCTTACATCCCCATCTTTATCTTTTGTGAGCACATTAAAGAGTTCATCTAAGTCTTTGCTTTTTATTGTTTTAAGAAATTCTAAATCTTTATCATACTTATAAGCCATTACATTTTCCTTTCATTATCTATACTGAAGCTATTAAGATAGATGGGATTTTACAAAAAAAAAAAAAAACAAATCAAGCATAAATATAAAATTATTTATGTATCACTTAAAATTATATATTTTTGCAATAATCTTTACATATTCTTAATGCTAAAGGTTTGTTGCATGCAATAAATAAAAATAAAATTTTTAAACCATATAGATTTAAAAATTCGCTACTAGTAGAGAGAACTTTAATGTATCAAAGTAATTAAACCACAAGCAATTATAAATGCAAAATTACTTAGCAAAACATACTTTTACGATAAGTATAAATCTTCTCCTTAGGCTTAAAGTTGCTAGTTTTTTATAGCTTGTATATATGAAAGATTCTAAATAATATATATTTATAGAAATTTTTTAAAATTAGAGATATGTTTATTTGCTGCAATACCACATATTTTATGGTGAAAATATGAAATATTTTGTTCTTTGTTATTGTTGAATTAGCATCAATACCACAACTACTATTTGCTATCACTCTTTTTTATATGTTGTTGTCTTTATAGGATTATATTTTGCCCTAACTTTTTCATTGCTATTAGCTAAGTATTTCTCTTTATCTATTTGGTGTTGTTTTTTATATTTTTTAATGTTTGTGTAAGATTGCTATTTGCACCCAAAATAAGTTTGTCATTACCTTATTAAAATTCCTTTGAATCTTAAGGTATTGTATTTTGGTTGTTTATTTATATCTGCATAAATCATACATAGATATCCAACGCTATATTTTGCTTATTTTGGTGTAGATTCTATACGCAAAAAACGTGCATCTTGTGTAATTATTTGTCTATCTTGTAAATGTATGGCATGCACATATCTATCAATATAAGGAATAAGAAAGTTTTTATCTAGCACAAGATAATGCGTATTTGCTATTTCTTGAATATCTTGCACAATACCAATTTCCAATCCCTCTTCCATAACACGCATACCAATAATATCAAAATAAAAAAACTCATCTTTTTTTAGATGGCATAACTTGCGTGTATCATCTATTGTGCTATAAAAAAGCATATTACGCAATATATCTGCTTCTTCTCGTTTTGTAATTTCTTGAAGTTGTATAGCATTATTGGCGGGGTTAAAATGCTTCAATGTGAGTGGTAAATAATATATTTGCTTGGTTTCTTCGCTATTATTGTTTGCATGTAATGATAGACAATGTTTATGCATTCCTATATTGGGTAGGTTTGTAGGCATTTCGCATAGTAGACTTGGTGTTATATTAAAAATATGAGTAAGTGCCAAAAGGCTATGTTGGCATGCAACATAAAAGCAAGCATTTTCACATAGAATCTCGGGGAAATCTGTAAGTATTGTTATACGAATACCACCTTTTAAACCAACACTTTTGCCAAATTTGCCAACACTTACCATTTGTGTTGGTATGTATTTTAAGGGTGCAATTTTACGTTCTTTGGTAATATTTGTATCTATGTTATAGGTATCATTGATTTGCATTATTTTTAGGCACAACTACAAGTTCATAAGAAACATTATCTTTTGCTTTGCAAGCAGAAACGACATTTTTTAAAGCACTTACCATTTTGCCATCTTTACCGATAATTTTTCCCACATCTTCGTTAGCAACTTCAATGCAAAGCATATAGTCTGAACGCTTACCTGCCTCCGCAGTAACTACCACATCATCTGGATATTTTACAATTTTTTTAATATATACTTCAAGGAAGTTTTGAACAGGAAGTTTTTGCATGTTATTTGCTCAAAATTGCGACTCGCTCGCTCATTTTTGCCCCAACACTTTTCCAATATGCCAATCGCTCTTTATCTAGTTGCACAACCGCTGGGTTTGCCACAGGATTATAAAAGCCAATCGATTCAATCCAGCCACCATCTCTTCTTTTTCTTGAATCTGTTACTACGATTCTATAAAAAGGCTTTTTTTTGCGTCCCATTCGCGTTAATCTAATTACTGTTGCCATTGTATTCCTTAAGAAAATAAAAATTTATGCTATTTTAGCATAAAATTATGAATTTTTATCTATTTTCTATAAAGTTTTTATGCAGTGTTATGGTTATCTTAAAGTATTTTATGTTTGCATAAATTTTAGTATGCGAATAAATTGTTTTAAGTCTCATGTTTAATATTGTTTTCCAAATAAACACTATACTCTAAATCCCCATTCTTTTTTGAGCGTTTCTAGTGCATTTTTATCAATTTCTACGCAGAGCATACCCTCATCGTTAGTTAGCGAATCTACAATATTTTGTCCTAAACTTACAAAACTATGCCCATAAAATTCCCAATTATATCCATCATTTGCTTGGTATGTGCCTATGCGATTAGCCCTACAAACATAGCAAGAGTTTGTAAAAGCATGTGTTGTTAGTAGATTTTTCCAACGTTCCTGTGAAGTAAAAGTGCTTGCAGTTGCTACCAACACCACATCAACATTGGCTTTTTTAAACTCCATCCAAAATTCATCAAAATGTGCTTCAAATCCAAGCAAAACACCAAACTTTATGCCATCTGCCACAAATGTAAAAGGAAGCTTTGGTAATCTAGTAGTATCGTTTGAAAAAAAGCTTGCTTCATTCCAATGTGCATATTGTATAAGTCTTTGTTGTGTATAGGTTGCTATATTATCATGAGTGATGATTGCCATATATTTATAATAGCCCTTATTTTTATATTGTATGGTAGGCACAATAAAGATATGCCCATATTCTTTTGCAAATTGTATAAAACTATCAAGCTTATTCTTATCTTTAAGGCAAGAATCTGGCTGCAACTCCCATTCTTGTGAAAAAAAGCTATCAACAATATATTCTCCCAATAACACAATGCTATGTTTTGGCAAACTTTTTATATAGGTTGTTATTCGTGTGCCATCTTGCATATTGCTTAGTTGCAATATTGCGACACAACCACTAAATGTTGGTATTATTAATTCTTTCATATTCTCCCTTCTACTTCTATAGCATGTTATTATCTTAATTGTAGCAAGATAATGCTAATAAGCAAATATACACACAACAAAAGCATATTCTATATCTATGTGTATTTATATGGTTTTTTGCTTTTATAATATTTAGTTGTTTTTCATATGAGTATAAGCCAAACAAATATAAACATAATTATAACGAAATATATTGTCATTTATATAGTGTTTAGAGTAAATATGCATAATATTGGATTACTCAACAATAATATTTATTTTTTACTACTTTTTGCCACTATTTTTAGATATTTGTTATTTTGCATTGACTTGTTTTTTTTTTTTTGTAAAATCATCAAACGATTTTATATGTCTTTATGTATAAGGAGTTATATTTATGTTTTTAAATCTACTTGATAGAGAAGAAAAGGTTGCATTTTTAGAGATTGCACACCATTTAGCATGGAGTAATAATGATTTTTCAGACAAGCAAAAAGCCATTATTAAAACTTATTGCATAGAAATGCAAATTGATGATATGAGCCATGATGCAAAAGGTTTTAATCTTGCAGAAACACTTGCAAAGATTACACGCCCACAAAGCCAACGCATTATATTGTTGGAATCTATGGCATTAGTCTTTG
>JARHZY010000117.1 GCA_029264655.1 Helicobacter sp.
GTGTGCTTTTAGCTACTTCATTTAGATTAGCATTTACTCTTTTGTTTTCAATATAGCCTAATACTAAAGAATCTTTTGTGATTAAAAAGTCTGGTGCTCCCCTGCCTTCTTTATCATTGTTTGGTTCGTGTATTATTTTTATATTATTTGTGTTTGGTAGTATATCTTTTATGTTATTTAATAGATTGTGTAAAAAAGTCCTATGCGTATGCTCTTTATCATCTATAGTAATATTTTGTATTGCCTGTAAATATGTTTGTAAATATGCCACTTCACTACTCCTTTAAATTTTTATGTTATTTTACATGAAAGCAATAAATATATAAATATGATTGCAAAATAGCATGAAAGTAATCTTAAAGTTATATAAAAAGTCAATGTAGCGTTTGGCATACAAAATCTAGATTCCAACAACTTCAGTAGAAGCTCATATATAAATGCATCTAGTGGTATTTTACTCCGTAAGTAAGGCAAAGGATTTTGATTCATTCTTGATGAGATATGTGCTGAAAAGCTTACAGGCAAAGGCGATATGCTGGTAAAGTTAGAGGGTTTGCATGAATTAAAACGCGTATTTGGCTGTATTTTGTCATTTTAAATGTCTTGTTACATTAAATGTGATACCATTGCAAAAGCATTTTGTAATAGTTTTATGATGTATTGCAATTTTGTATTGAAAATGTGAGAGGGTATAATTATGAATACATCTAGTCCAACACCACAACAGCCCACAGAAGAACACCATCATGGCATTTCGCGTTTATCCTATGGCACAAGTGTGCGTAAGAAAGTGCAACATTTAAGTGATACTATCCACAATAAAACACAGAAACAAACACCTAAAGAAAACAAAAATATCATAGATCTAGCACCAAATCCCACAGATACAAAACGCAATCCACATAAAGATAATAAAGAGCGATTTTTAGCCCTTAAAAATGCTTTTGCAATCGATTCTAAAAAGGCAAGCAAAAAAGAGCAATTTGTCTTAAAAGTCTCAATGTTTAGTGCCTTAATATTAGCTATTTTTGGCATTGGCTTTGGGATTTTTGTTAAATCTATGGCAGTAATTTTTGATGGTTTTGTGGCACTTATTAGCGTTGGGCTTGGGGCATTGAGCGTGATTACTTCGCGTTATATCTATAAAGAAGATGATGATATTTTTCAATATGGCTATGTGCGATTTGAGCCTATGGTTAATCTTTTTAAATCTCTCGTGTTGGTGTTTGTATGTGTATATGCTTTTATAAATGCTTTGCAAAGCATTATTAATGGTGGTTATAGTGTAGAGCTTGGCGGGGCTGTAGTATATAGCCTTTGTGCATTTATATTTTGTGCTTTTTTATTTATTTATACATTTTTTTATACAAAGCTTCTTGAATCAGATTTAATACAAGTAGATAACACAGAATGGAAAATAGATTGTGTCTTATATTTAGGAGCCCTAATAGCCTTTGGCATTATTTATTTTTTGCCACATTCTAATGAAACTTTTGGGCTTTATGTAGATCCTACACTTTTAGCCATATTGTCTTTAATGCTATGTATATCACCAATACGCATAGCTATTGCAAATTTTAAAGATTTGATTATGGTTGCACCAAGTGAAATCGATACTAAAATAACAGATATTATGGAAAATTTGAGCAATGAATTTGGCTTTAGTGATTATGATACTCATGTAGCAAAATCTGGTCGTTTTTATATGGTAGAAGTCAATATTCTTACAGAACAAAACTTTAAGCCAACCACTATGCAAGAATTTGATTTTATACGAGAACGCATTGAAAAGGCATTAGAAATTCCAAGTTATAAAATTTGGCTTTCTGTAAGCTTTACTGCTAATCCTAAATGGCTATAACTATAAACTTATAAAAAGGAAGCAATACAAAAGCATAATCATATAATAAATACAATACAACATATCACAACAATTTATTGCTCACTCACTGCATAATAAAGGGATTTGGCATTACAATTGGCTCTCATATATTTAAATACAATAAATCATATTAGCTTCAATCATCTATAGTTGGATACTTATTGCAAAGTAGCATAATAGATATAAAAGCTTAGACTCTATTATATGCTATTATAATGAAAGAACAATATATTATTACCATACTATTTGAAAAGAACTAAAAAAAATAAAATTGTTATATTTATATATTAAAGTATATAATAAGAGATTAATAAACCAATTATAGCAATCTCATAAGAGTAGCAATTACTTAAAATCTAAACTATTTGCTATAAATATTATTTATCTTTAGTTGCTTTATAATGGCTTCCTATCTATAATACTTTTTTAATTTATCTGTTATTTTTTTAGTTCTTTATCATTTTTATTGCTTTATAGAATCTAAATATTTTATTA
>JARHZY010000017.1 GCA_029264655.1 Helicobacter sp.
GTGGTTTTCATTCAAAAATTGGTGTTGATTTTAATGCGTATTGTGAAGATTGTGATGAATGTGTGAGCGTATGTCCAACAGGTGCTATGTTTTCTACTCGTTTTACTTATACAAGCAATGCGTGGGAGTTAGAAAAAAATAACTCCCATTGTCCCCATTGTAGTTTATACTGCCCATTGCAATATGAAGTAAAACATAATATAGATTCCAAAAAAGAAATTTATCGCATTAAAAATGAAGCACATATTAATCAATTATGCCATGCAGGAAGACATAATTTTTTACGACAAAATAGAAAAATACCACAATATGATGATTCCTATACGCAAAGCTTTACAATAACAAATATATTAGATTCCATAGATGCAGTACGGCTTGGCACAAATGTAACAAATGAAGAAGCCTATATAGCAAGCCTATTGGCAGAAAAAGCAAAAAAAAAGATTTACTGCAATGAAGCACTGCAATATAAAGAATTTATCGAAATATGCGATGCTTATGGACATGTAGAAAGCATGCGTGCATTACAAACATTAAATCATAATAGCCTTGTGATTGTTTTAGGAAGCTACCTTTATGATGAAATGCCAGTGTTGCGTAGCGATTTAGCAAAAAATGCATTAAAAAAAGGGGTAAAGAATGTTTGGATAAGCCCTATTGCTGAAGATAGATTCCAAAGTGATTTAGCTATCACATATGAAGTCGGTAGTGAGCTTGCTATAAGTGCATTACTTTTAAATATTTTTACAACACAATTGCAAGAACAAATAGATATATTAGAGTCTGCACTACATGATACAAATACCCAACACACAACGCAAATACTTACCCTATTAAAAAACACATATACATGGCTACAATCACATGATTTAGCCTATCTTATGGCAGAAAGCAATATGAGCGAACATGAGTTTATTAATCTAAAAAACCTATGCCATTATCATAAGCCACTTGATAGCCACACCACCCAAATGGCTAACATTAAGATTCTTGTGGGGCAAGATTTTTATCTCTCCTCATATTATAAAATCATTGCACAGATTTTATCTGCTATATCTTATTGCAATAAACAATGTGCTATTATCCCTATTTGCTATGATAATATCCATGCTATTAGTGTGTTATGCAATCTCTCCTATGACAATGGCACATATCACAATGTGCTTGGTATTCGCACCCATGCAGCATATAGCATTACACCAACGCCCCATATCCCTTTTATACTTGATTCCAAAGAAATACAAGCAAACAAGCATATTGCTCTACTACCACTACAATTTATGGAAGGTAGCACCATTGATATATACCACAATCTAGTAAAACTTTACCCAAGCTTCACTAATGAAAATATTTATAGCAGTAGGCAAGATTCTATTACTTATGATCTACTTGATATATGTAAAGAATATTTAGAGCTTGATTATGATTATATTGTTGAACTTACTGCAAACCTCCCATTTATACCACAACATATATCTAAAGATTTTGATTCTTTAGAATCAAAAATACCCCTAGACTCTAGGATACTGCATCTTGCTCCAAAGATGCCAATTACTTTGCTTGACTATCCAGAAATTGAGCTAGATGAAGGCAGTGGTATTTTTATTTATAAAGCAGCATTAAGCGGTAATTTAAGCTTTTATCGCAGTGAATATCTACAACAAAGTGGAGAAAACAATGTAAAATTGCATGGGATTTTAAAAGCTTCCAAGCAATTTTGCATTGCTACAAAACTGCAGGATAATGCGATAATAAACTTGCAAATAGGACATGCAATTATTAGTGTAAAAGTTATGCAAACTTCATTTATGAAAGGCATGATAGCTGTGCTTGCAAGTGATTGTATTATAGATTCTAAAAAGTATTTTGATTATAAAATATTAAAGGCATAATATGAATATTGTAATTGAGGGCAAAGAATTTGAAGCATTTGATGGCGAAACCATTCTTGAAGTTGCAAGACGCAATAATATACAGATTCCAACAATTTGCTTTTTAAGTGGTTGTAGTCCAACCATAGCCTGCAAAATGTGTATGGTTGAGGTAAATGGCAAACGAGTTTATAGTTGCAATGCAAAAGTAAAAGATGGTATGAATGTAGTTGTGCATAATG
>JARHZY010000146.1 GCA_029264655.1 Helicobacter sp.
ATAGTTTTTAACAATAGCATTATATCATCGGTATTGCTTTGCGGTTTGCCGTTTTTGTGGTTGTATGCTGTTTGGATAAAAAAGTTTATTATGTTTTATATAGCAAAATTTTGGAGATAATTATAGACACGATGAAAACTCAAATCAATAACCTAAAAGACTATGCAGATTGTATAGATGCGAGTTATGCAATGCTTCATTATGTATTTAAGGTAAATAATGAAAACAACAAATTTACGAACAATATACATTTAGATTGAAGCATATAAGATTCTATGAAGTTTGGGAAAATTACTTGTTATTTTATTATAAGTTTAACATATATTTATATTTTACATAAAAATCACATAATATTCGCACATACTATAAAATATATAAGCTAATATGCTTTCTACTGCCTTCATAGCTTCTAAAGAGTGTTGTATTTACTTTATATGATTTTCACATTAATCAAATGCAACTCTTTCTACCTATATTTTCTTTTACTCAACATCTAAATTACTCATTTCTTGCACGCCATTTTTAATTCCTTTCTACTTATTATGCACTAGCAAATTATACTTTAGATTTAGAGAAACTAAATAGATTGCCCTATATCTCCTTAATGTTTGCATAAACCCTGCTCTCCCAAATACACTAGGTTGGCTTGTGTAAAATTTTTGTTTAGTGTATCTAGAATCCAAACATATAAATTTTTTATATAGTATCGTCTCAACTATACACATTCTAGTTTCTTGTTTCTCTATAATTTTTCATATTTTTATAACTTTATAACTTTTCATACAATTTATTTTTATTAAACAATATATATTATGACGCTAACTTCATTATACTGCTTTGCAATCCCATTCATTTTTAAATGAAGTCTTTTATATGAGTTACTTAATGTCTATTCTTTTTAATCATTGCTTATTAATTTAATCTTTATTAGATTCTGTGTCTATAATCTAAAAATATTTAGATATATATTCTATCATTTAAAATCTATTGGCAACAAATGTATTTTATTGATAGTTTTTGAAATTAAAAGATTTATGTTTTTTGGCAGTCTTTTTTATGTTCTTATTTTTCACTCTACGCGAAAGCAATATTGTGGGTGTTCTTAATAAGCATCTCCCGTATAGGAGAATTACTCCCTATAGCATTCATTATATTATCATTCTCCTTAATTCTCTTAATGAAAGCTAGGAAAACTTATTATCGTATTTTTATAGAATCTATAAAACGATTAACCATTCATATCAACATTAAGGTGCAAATTCTCAAATGCATTTTTATAACGTTGGATAAAATCTGTATGTGCATTAAAAACACGCATACCATTTAGACGATTTGCATTGATAATAAAAGGTTCAGTAGAAATATGCTTAGTTTCATTTTGCATAGAATCAGCAAATATCTTTTTTTCTTCTGGATGTAAATCTTTGGAGTTCTTTAGCTTTTCAATATCAGCTAAAGGATAAAGTTTTTGCACAGCAAGCATTTTCTCTGTCTCTGTCATACCTGCAGTAGCCCTTAACCATGCTTGGTATTCCTGATCGCTCATAAGCTCTAAGATTGCTAACCCATAAGTTTGCCGCTTTGCAGCATTGTTTGCAGAATCTTGCATCTGTTCTTCATTATGCTTTGCTGCAATACTATTTTGTGCACTAACCTCCCGTTTTATATAATGTGTATTTGCATTATATAAGCCTAAATTATTAGCAAGAGATGTATTTTTTGTATCAATCATTTTCTCGTCCTCTTTAGAAAAATATTGCACTGAATGCGTATGCATGACAAGCAAAAATAATTCCTAAATTTTTTGCTTTTTTTAGATAAATTAGACACTTCATTAATACTTTAAGCGTTATAATGTGCCTATTATTTCACAACGAAAGGAAAAGTTATGGCAATTTATGATGAGCTTGATGATTTTGAAACAGAATCTGAAATGGATGAAGATTCACTAGATTATGATGATTATGATGTAGATGATATGGATTACGCACAATATGATGATGATGATTATGAAAGTCCTGATTTAGATTATGATGAAGAATAAAGCTATTGCATAAGGAAAATATCATGCGAACAAATAAGCAATGCAATAAGATTACTATCGCACTTATACAACAAAGCTATGTTTTTAGTTCTATTAACACAATACAGCAAACACAATGCACACAGAATCTAGAAGTATGGCAACATGAGCTTTCTATACAAATGAAACAAAAAACAAAACAAGCAATACAAGAAGCAAGTAAAAATGCAGAGCTTATTTTATTGCAAGAGCTCCATACAACGCAATATTTCTGCCAAAGTGAAGAGACAAAATATCTCACATTTGCACAAGATTTTAAAGACAATATTGCCTTTTTTGGTGCTATTGCACAAGAATGCAATATTGTGCTTGTTACTTCACTCTTTGAACAAAGAGCTGCAGGGCTTTATCATAATACAGCAGTAGTATTTGAAAAAGATGGGAGTATAGCGGGAAAATACCGCAAAATGCATATTCCAGATGATCCGCAGTTTTATGAAAAATTTTATTTTACACAAGGTGATTTGGGTTTTCAGCCCATTCCAACAAGTGTTGGGAATCTAGGCGTGCTTATTTGTTGGGACCAATGGTTTCCAGAAGCAGCACGCATTATGGCATTACATGGTGCTGATATATTAATTTACCCAACTGCAATTGGATGGTTTGATTCTGATAATGAGGCTGAAAAAAAGCGACAGCTTGATGCATGGCAAACAATACAAAGAGGACATGCTATTGCAAATGGCTTACCCCTTGCAAGCATTAATCGAGTTGGCTTTGAGCCAAACTTAGCACTACAAGAGCAAGGTATTCGCTTTTTTGGCAATAGTTTTGTTTGCGGACCACAAGGTGAAATCCTAGCACAAGCTAGTAACGATAAAGAAGAAATACTTTATGCAACTATTGATTTTAATCGCACAAAAGAAGTGCGTGATATTTGGCCATTTTTCCGTGATAGACGCATAGAGCATTACCACACACTGCTTAAACTTTATGGTAACTAAAAATAGTGTTGTTGCTATGTAGATTCTATAATTTAATAGAATCTACACACAATAAATGAGAAAACATAATTTGCAAATTATATTTGGAACAACAAATGGCTCGATTTACAGAAGCAAGCTTAACCCACCTGCATGATGCAATAGATATAGTTGATGCCATTACGCATTATATTGATGTGCGTAAAGTAGGTGCAGGTTATGTAGCATTATGCCCTTTCCATGATGATAAAACACCAAGCCTACATATTAACCACACAAAAGGACTATACCATTGTTTTGCCTGCGGTGCAAGTGGCGATACAATCCGCTTTGTTATGGAATATGAACGGCTATCATTTTATGAAGCAGTGCAAAAACTTGCGGCTATGTTTAATATTCCTTTGGCATACGAACAAAAACATATAGAACAAAAAAAGAGTGATTTATTACGCCTACTTGCCCTATTTTACCATAATAAACTATTCAAACATGAAGACATATTGCAATACCTTGCTACACGCTCTATCAATGAAGATTCTATACGCGAATTTGAGATAGGATATAGTGGCACAAGCTATGATACATTGCGTTTTCTTGATGAACAAAAGCTAAGCCGCACAGAAGCCATTGAATATGGAGTTTTAACGCAAGGCAATGATAAAGCATATGCACGTTTTGCACATAGAATTATTTTTCCTATCCATTCAAGCACAGGTGTTGTTGTAGGATTTGGTGGGAGAACTTTAAGCACAGAAAAAAACATAGCAAAATACCTCAATTCACCACAAAGTAAAGTTTTCAATAAATCAAAGATTCTCTATGGTTACCATTTAGCAAAACAAATGATATATAAACAAAAAAGCATTATTGTATGTGAAGGCTATCTTGATGTTATTATGTTACATCAGGCTGGTTTCAAAAATGCAGTCGCAACACTTGGAACTGCACTTAATGAAGGGCATTTGCTTCTTTTAAATAAAGATAACCCACGTATTTATATGTGCTATGATGGCGATAATGCGGGTATTAATGCAGCACTTAAAGCAGCAAAGTTTCTATCACAACATAACAAAGATGGTGGGGTAGTCATATTAGAAAATGGGCTTGATCCAGCGGATATGGTTGCCCAAAATAAAATACAACATTTTCAAGAACTCCTAACAAATGCACTTCCATTTATAGAGTTTGTGCTCCAACGCATTATTATGGATTTTGACTTACAAAACCCTATGCAAAAGCAATTAGCATTACAAAAATGCCAAGAATATTTACATACATTAACACCTTTTTTACAAGATGAATACAAACAAAAATGTGCCCTATTATTACAAATTAGCCCCACACACCTTACCACAAAACAACAAAAAAATAAAGATTTACAAACCATACATAGCCCAAATGCCAATATGAACTTTGCAGAAGAAAGCATTTTATATAACATAATAGCAAATAAAGAATATTTATATTTTGCACTTAATTTCTTAGACCAACAACATTTTCAAACCTATCACCAAGAATTCCAACTCATTTGCAATGAAGATTATGATAATGATAGAATCTATGCGCTACAATTTAAAGCTAAAGCAAAGCTTCTTAGCTATGATGAGTTTAAAAACCAATTACGCCTTTTTTTACTCCAATATGCTAAAGATGCATTGCCAAAAATTGCTACTTCCTCTCTTGATTCTACTTTAAAGTTACAGCAAATCCAAACACTACGACAACAAATAGAGCATTTACAAGCAGGCGAGCTTGTCGCTGTATCGGTATAATGCTATTAATGGCAAAATAATAGGGAATCTATTTTAATTTCCATATATTACTCAAATTTAGGTTTCATATATAAACCGCGTTTTTTTTGAAGAGGTGGTAATGCCACACCAGAATCTTGCAATAAACGTGCATTTTTGCAAGATTCTAGCATACCATAATCACATGCTATATGAAAAAAATAACGCGCACGCATAAGATCATGTTTATAGTTTGCATATATAACAGCGAGATTAAAACATGCTTTTGGATACTGCATAGAGCATGCCCGCCCAAAAGCCTGCAATGCAGCATGCCCGCCCTTTCCATAAGGCATATCCATTGCTTGCAACATACCCATATTATAACAACCTACAACATCTCCATGATTACATGCTATATTATAAGCATTTTCTGCATCTTTATTTTTACCATGTAGTTGGTAAAGCAAGCCCAATAAAGTGCAACCAAGATTTTCGGCAGAATGGCACGAATGTTGTAAATACTCTACTGCTTCATTATCTTGTCCATTTGCACTCAATACTGCACCAACAATATGGCAAACATGTGGCATACATTCACGTGGATTTGGCAAACCCCGTCTTAAAAGCATAGCACATGCTTGTTGCTTCCCATCAGCACATTGTTGCAAAAATTGCATCGTATCGTATTGTGTTGTTTGCATTTTGTTATGAGTTTTATATGGCGTATATGGATTTGCCCATAATAGCAATACACTATAAAGAAAGGATGCTATATATCGTTGCAACATAGAATCTCCCTTATTAGTTTTATATAGTTATATGCAATCACGGCAATGATAGGCACCATTTTTTATACGTGCTTCATTTTTTGCTATATATATACCGCATTGGGCACACTGGACTAGTTGCATCTCTTTATCATCCTTTAATTGCTTATTTTTTTGTTGCATTGCAATAAGCATAAGCCCAAGCACACCAATAACAACTACCAACAATAAATACAGCACAATGCCCCCTATAATTTTACTTAATTGGTATATTATTTTTTGTGCATGCACGCGTTAAATCACTAGTAGGCAACAATCTGCGATTTGCCACAGCACAAACAAAATCACGCACTTCATCACTTGAAACAACAATATTTCGTTTTTTAGGTTCATTGACACTATACAAAAAACCAACAAAATATCCGCTTGCATTAAAAAGTGGTAATCCATGTATAGCACTATGTTTTTGGATATTTGCAATACTTGCAGATTTATAGTGCAGTGCATTATTTTCTGTTACAAATGGAAACAATACATGATCTTGACGGCTTAGCACAGTGCTTTTTAATGCACCTCCATAAATTGGGGTAAAATAATGCAAATTGATACGCTGATGGTAAAAACTCTCTGAACGCGTATTGCAATAAATATCTGTATAGTTTTCAGCACGTAACAACGAAAGTTTAGAATCTGTTGCACGCAAACGCAACATGGCAAAACACATAAGTGATTTACTTGAATCATCTTGCATCTTTGCCATAACATTACGCAAATAGGCACCATCTTCATTCATTAAATCCGCAGCAGCAAGAATATAACCATCTTTTAATAAGATTCCATAACCTTGTTTTTGCACACCATTATCAAAAAGTGCGGTAAGCAATGTGATAGAATATAAAAAACTTCTTCTTTGTGCCCCAAGTGCAGGCATAGCCCCACTTGCAAGAAAACCACCTTGTGGTTGTTGTATCTTTTGTGTTGTTTGTGGTCTAGCATGTTTATTATTATTGCCTTTATGAGTGTTATTGGTATGAGAACCTGTCATTTGTGTTGTGCCACTTTGGGCACAGCCATATAAATCATCACAATCACCAAAACCATCAGCATAAAGCGGTAAATACAATATACCCAACAATAATATAATAGGCACAAAACGTGGAACAAAAACAAGCATACTTACTCCAAAATATTACTTTTAATCTTAAATTATAACATTAAATCTTGAAATTTATTGGCAAAATTGCTAGAATATTATTTATTTTTTATTATACCATATAGGGAGAAAACAATGGAACAACTCAAAGAATATAATATCGTTGCAGAAGAATTGCAAAAACTACAATACGCCATTATCACGACAAGTAAAGGTGTTATGTATGTGAAGCTTTTTCCCGATAATGCACCACAAACAGTAAGTAACTTTGCCGCACTTGCAAATAGTGGGTTTTATGATAATCTTAATTTCCACCGCGTTATTGCAGGTTTTATGGCACAAGGTGGTTGCCCAAAAGGTGATGGCACAGGTGGTCCGGGCTATAGGATTAAATGTGAGCTTACCAATAATCCAAATAAACATAATAGGGGCACTTTATCAATGGCACATGCAGGGCGAAATACTGGAGGTAGCCAATTCTTTATTTGCTTTGCACCACAGCCACACCTAGATGGTGAGCATACTGCGTTTGGACGCATTCCTGTTAATCAAAGAACAAGTTATCAGGTTTTAGATTCCTTACAACAAGGCGATATTATCCAAAGCATTCGTGTAGTTGAAACATTACCAGAAGATGAATAATATGATAAAGTCTAATGAAACTCTATAAAATTATGAAGTATTATGTGTGTATGTTACTTAATGCTACTTAAATATTCACAGAAAATCTACACATAAATAAATACGTCTAAAACTAAACTTCCCAACAAAAGTAAGCAATAAAGCAATTGCTCTTGTGTGTGCTGTCATTATATATATTTTAAATAATCTAATCCCATTATAATACCTATGAAAATAGTAAGATAAATTATAAAAAATATAATAAATAATATTTAATTATTATTAAATACAAAATGTTACAACATAGAAACTTCATATATTGCAAATCATTTTTTAATAATATATATTAAGTAAAGCTATTTTATTGCTCTTTTGTTATAAGGATAAAAAATGGTAAAATATTGTGTAAAAAACGCATTTATTATACCAATTAAATGCCACATATATTGAAATAATATAATTTTTAATTTTATTAATACTAAATTATTTAATTTATTGCTATAAAACACTTGACAACAAAAAAATAAAAATGATATAATGGGAATAGTTACTATATCAACTCGGAGAAATCATGACAAAATATTTTAAAACTTTTCTTAGCATTACAGCATGCTATGCTTTATGTATTACAAATCTTAGTGCAAAGACAAAAGATGAAAAAGATAATACTATTATGTTAGATTCTGTAAA
>JARHZY010000154.1 GCA_029264655.1 Helicobacter sp.
CATATAGTGGCTTGTATATTTAGAAAATACATCTTGCTTTAATTAATGGATATTGATTATTTATCATCTTTTTACTTTTTTGGTTTGTTTGTGTCTATTCTGATAGTTTTGCCATGAAGAAACAAGATTTTTACAAAAACCACCTTCATTGTAGGGATATACAATAACTCTATCTTGCGACAACAATAAACAAAGCTTTGAATCAGTAAAAATAGGTAAAACATAAGAGGTATTATGTCTTATTAACACAGATTGGAGATAAGCTAACCATGGAATAAAAGCCATTTGAATGCAAGCTTTTTGCTCGGGATAATGTGTGTCCCCTGCCCTACATTGTGCTATTGCTAAGGGATTTGTTGGTTCAAAATGCGTAAAAGAAAAATACTTCTGCATTGTCTTTATATTATTATGTTTTGGTTGTGTATAAAGAATCTGATTGCTTGCCTTTAGTGTTGCATTTGGAAATTGTTTTGCCATAAGATGCAATATATAATTACTTTGGAATTTCTCTACATACTTTGCATATAAGATTCTATAAAATAAAAATGAATATAAAGAATCTGGTAACATATAACTACTTATTCCTGTGATTTTTTGTGTTGTTGTATTGGTAGATGCTTGCTGTGTATATTTTTTTGTGAGTTTAAAGAGATTAGATGCTAGCACAATACTATTGAGATTCTCATAACTTTCATTTTCTAGCTGGTTTATTGTAGTAGCAATTTGGGCTACAAAACTAGCACTCAATGCACTATTATCAAGCACAATCGTGCTTTGAAATGCTTCCCATGGAGCAATCACAACACCTTGCTCCTGTAAAAATAAAAATTCCTGAAAAACTTCTTGTGCAAAATGCGTAAAACTTACAGATTGCAACAACTTGTCCTGTGGGATATGGGCATTATAGTGTTGCATTTGGCTTAAATCAGCAAAATAAAGCCTTGCAAACTGCTCATATTCATCTGCACCTTTTTTGGTAGCAGATTTTTTGAGAATTGGGGCAAAATATTCTTTATACCATTTATTGCTTTGTGCTTGTGTTGTAGCAAATGGTATGCTTGGTTGTTGCGTTTTAATTTGCGTTTTTATATCTTGTTGCGGGGCTAATTCCTTTTTTGCACATGCGCTAAAAAAAAGAGATATAAGACAAAACATCATATATATAACAAATTTTAGTTGCAATATTATTTTTTGTTTTGTCTCTAGCATGAGTTGCACCAATCCTATTTACATAAGCACGCTACGCACACTCACGCATTCTGGAATAGCCCTTAAATCATCAAGTAGTTGTGCTGATACCGCACTATCAACAAGTATAAGTGCTAATGCACTTTTTTCATGTAGTTCAGTCTTTCTCCCAAGTCTAAAATCTGCGATATTAACCTTATGCTTTGCGATAGTGTGCCCTACACTACCAATTACACCGGGCACATCTGTATTACGCACAAGAATCATATTGCCCTTAGGCTCTAAATCCATGCCAAACCCATTAATATTATTAAATCGAATGATATGTCCATCATAAATTGTGCCACTAACACTCATACTTTCTTGCTCTGTGTTGAGTGTAATTTTAATAAGATTTTTATATGGTCCTGCATTATGTTTTATTTCTACGCTGCTTTGCACGCCTCTATCTTTTGCCACAAATGGGGCATTTACATAATTAATCTTATCATCAAGTGATGGTTTAAGTGCCCCCACAAGCCCGAAAGTGAGAAAAGCGTCTTGATACTTTTCAAGCTCTTGTCCATTTACATAAATGTGGAGTGCGCTAATTGCTCCATCAATAGCCTGTGCTGCAAAATAAGCAAGCTTTTGTGTAAGCTCAAGATATGCAATAATAAAATCTGGCATATCTTGTGTTTTTGTGGGAAGATTAAGTGCATTTGGGAAAGCAGAACCCCTTGCAGCAGAAATAGCAGCATGTGCAGCTTCAATAGCTATTTTTTCTTGACTTTCAAGCGTATTTGCACCAATATGTGGTGTTACATAAATATTATCTAAATCTAGAAGTTTATTATTTGTGGCAGGCTCTGTATCAAACACATCAAGTCCAGCCCATGCAATTTTGCGAGATTTAAGCCCATCATAAAGATCGTTTTCATTATACAAACCACCACGTGCACAATTAATCAAAATGACTCCATCTTTCATTTTTGCAATCTCTTTGTTTGTGATTATATTCGTTGTTTGCTTGTTCTTTGGTGTATGTATTGTAATAATATCACACGCAAGAATATCATCAAAATTTGTTGTATAATCAATCCCTAAATCAAGTGCTTTACTAGGATTAATATAGGGATCATAAGCAATAACTTGCATATCAAATGCTTTTGCACGAATACCTACACGACTCCCAATATTACCAAAACCAATAACACCCAACTTCTTATCTTTTAATTCAATGCCATACCAATCTTCGCGTTTCCATTTACGTTCAGATTGGAGTTGTGCGTGTGCACTCGGAAATCTACGAATAGCACTTAAAAGATGTGTCATGGTAAGCTCTACTGCAGCAATCGTATTTGCAGTTGGCACATTCATCACCACCACACCATGATATGAACACAAATCAATATCAACATTATCTACCCCCACCCCAGCACGCACAATTGCTTTTAATTTTTTAGAATCTTTAAATGTAGATTCTAAAAGCTTTTGGTTGATTGCAGTAGAACTTCGCGTAATCAAAACATCAGCCTTATATAAATGCCCCAATAATTCTTCTTTTGGCAGATGTGCTAAATTCTCCATAATAATATCATCTTGCGTATTAAGAATCCTTAAACCTTCATCATGAATATGATCACATACTATAATATGTTTTTTCATAGTTTTCCTTTACTTTAAATTAAACAATGATTAAAATAACACCATTTGTTAATTATTATCTTTTTAGACCAATTTCATATTCTATACCATAATATGCAAAATCCTTTAAAATCATTTCGCGTTGATTCTCATTAGGCATAAAAAGCAATAGATCTAATGTGTTTTTATGTTTGAAATAAGAAAAATCAATATGTTTTTGTCGTAAAATCTCATTTAAACAAAAAAACTTATAATCATCAAGATTTTTTACTAATACTTTTGTATAATCAGTTTTTAAATCTTCATAACGTTTTACTTCGATATTAATATCTAATACATTTGATGGAAACTGATAAGTAGTAGCCAATGCTTTTTCATTTGCATTACTAATCCATACATCATCTTGCACACTTTCCATTTTTGGAATATTTGTTATGGTTGCCTTTTGTGGAATTTGTGGTGCAGGCTGTTCTATTTGCACTTCACTATTTTGCATTTTCTGATAAAATGCGTATAAAACATAGCCACCACCAAGCACGACAATAAGTATAAGCCCAGCGATTATACCCCTTATCATTAAAAAACCTTATATAATACCCAAACTATTGCTGCTTATTAAAACTCTTAAAAGCATCGCCCAATGTATCACCTAATGTTATTTTCTCGTCTGAATTATACTCGTTAAGCTCTTGACGCTCTTTCTTCTTTTGTAACCTACGCACAGAGAGACGCACACGATTTGCTTTTTTATCTATATGTGCAAGTGCCCCCTTTATCACATCTCCTATCTTAATACTATCACGCGTTATATTACCCAAGTCTTCATTGCGAATAAGTGCATCAATCTCTTCATTATCAACTTTAATAAATATACCAAAATCTTTAATATCAATTACTTTACCAGATATTTCATCATCAATTGCATATTTTTTTGCAAACTGCTCACTTGGAGATTCGGTAAGATAACGTCTATTAAGTGAAATTTTTTCATTAGCTGTATCAATTTTTTCAATCTTTACTTCAACAGAATCACCAACCTTAAATTCATCTGCACATTTTTTTGTTTTATCCCAAAATGCATCTTCATTATGCAGTAAACCATCAACATGCCCAAGATTTACAAATGCACCAAAGCTTGTAATTGTTGCGATTTTACCTTGAATAACATCACCAATTTTATGCATTTTCATAAATTGTGTAAAAGGTTTATCTTGCAATTTTTTAAGACTTACACGCAATTTTCTATTGCTTGGATCAATCTCTATCACCTCAACATTAATTTCATCACCAACTTTTAAACAATCGCTAGGTTGTTTAATATTTTTATCCCATGACATTTCAGAAATATGTAAAAAGCCCTCAACATCATTGCCTAAATCTACAAATGCACCATAGGTTTCAAGATTACTCACAACAACGCGGATAACATAACCCACCTTAATTTCGTCTTTAATTTCTTTCCAAGGATCATCAAAAAGAGCTCGTATAGAAAGTGAGAGACGATTTTTTTCTTCATTATATTCAAGTGGTTTTACTTGCACTTTATCGCCAACTTTATAATGTTTTGCGGGATTTACAGGTCCCTTATAGCTAATTTCAGTAAAATGCACAAGCCCTTCAACAGAACCAATTTCAACAAATAAGCCAAATTTTGCAATATTTTTAACTACTCCTTCATAAGCTAAACCGCTCTCAAGCATCTTTTTTGCATTTTCTTTTTGTGTAGCTGCATGTGTTTCAAGGTAACGTTTCCTCGAAATAACAATAGAATTACCATCAGGTCGGATATCGACAATACATGCTTTTATGGCTTTACCAAATATTTTAGAATCTTCTTTATCACGACTTAATGCTGCATAATGTCGTGGCATGAAATATTCAACACCGCTAGAAGACTCTACAATATAACCACCTTTATTTTTACCCCTGATAACACCCTCTATTACTTTATCCTTATAATCTTTTCCAAGTGCTTTTATTTCATTGATAATTTTTTCATACTTAAGTGCTTTTTTATACGATACTTTAAGCCCACCTTTTGACAATTTAGTAATATGCACAAGAATATTATCGCCCTCTTTAAATAAAAGATTCCCTTCAGAATCTTTTATTTCGTCAATACTCATACGCCCTTCTTTTTTGTCTTGCACATCAACCATGACATTTTCATTGTCAATTTTTACAATCTTTCCCTCTTTTAAAACATTGTCTTCAGATTGTTCTGAATGACTAAACATTGTTGCAAAATCTTCTCCTTCATCTGGGAACATTTCATAAAGTTTTTCTGGACTAATTTTCATCGGATACCTTTTTCAAAATCTATAGATTTCGTTATTTTAGTATATTTTCTGTGAAAATGCGGTAAAAATCTGTAAAAATTGCAGTATTTTCATCATAAAGTATTGCTAAAGTTTTGCATATTACAAGTACTGCCTATTTTGCCTATTTGTTGCATATTTACCTATAAAACATAAAACATTGAAAATTATCTTATTTTTAATAAAAAATTACATCAAAATATTTTATTAAGCTATATCTATGCAAGTATAATAACTTGTAGTTTGTATTTTTAACAAAATATAATAAAACCACTTTCAATTTATGAAATATACCATAAAAATACAAAATAATAATTTTACTCTATTCTATATTTATTTTATAATATTTATATTACAATAACAACAATATTCTTTAAAGGTTGTTAATATGATTATTATTCCAGCAAGACTTGCAAGCACAAGATTTCCAAATAAGATTCTATGTGATATAGAGGGGGTGCCGATGTTTATTAAAAGTGCTCAAAATGCACAAGCTATTGATGATGTTGTGCTTGCTGTAGATTCTAAGCAAACCTATGATATTGCAAGACAACATAAAATAAAAGCAGTGCTTACGCACCCAGATATTCCTAATGGGAGCTTACGCGTGCTTGAAGCGGCTAGAATTTTAGGGCTAAAAGATGATTCTATAATTATTAATTTACAAGCAGATGAACCATTTTTAGAACATAAAGTTATAACTGCATTACAAAACTGCATGCAACATAACATTTTTATGGCAACTTGTGTAAAGCACATTACATATGAACAAGCACAAAATCCAAATCTTGTAAAAGTTATAGTCAATCATTTGGAACATGCCATCTATTTTTCCCGCTCTCCAATACCATTTTATCGAGATTCTATACAATTTACGCAAGCACATTATCTTGGACATTTAGGTTTATACGGCTTTTTTAAAGCAACCCTTGAAGAATACGCTATGTTACCAGAAACACAATTAGAAAATATTGAAAAATTAGAGCAGCTTCGTGCTATTTTTTATGGCAAAACCATTAAAGTTGCATGTGTGGAAAGTAAAAGTATTGGTATTGATACAAAAGAAGATTTAGAAAAAGCCCGCAAACAATACGGATTTCATTAGAATCTAGGTTTTTGCTATGCAAAGCTATAATCCAAATTAATAATAGCATTCTATTTATATTTAGATGATAAAATTTATTAATAACATTTTTTTATTGTTTATAGAATAAATATTATTCTAGAATAAACATTAATGAAAAATTGTTATAATAGTCTAAATTAATTTAGAGGAGAATATTATGGGACAATATGTTGAGTTAAATCAAGGTAATTTTACTGAGATAACACAAAAGGGCATTTCACTTGTAGATTTTTGGGCTCCTTGGTGTGGTCCTTGTCGTATGCTAGCACCAGTTATTGATGAACTAGCAGCAGAATTTTCTGGACGTGCAAATATTTGTAAGGTGAATACGGATGAAGAAGAAGCATTAAGCACTCAATTTGGAATCCGCAGTATTCCAACTATTGTTTTTATGAAAGATGGTGAGATAGTGGATCAAATTGTTGGTGCAACCACAAAAGCAATACTTGCTGACAAACTTAATGCATTGTTATAAAATTATTTAATTAAGGATAAAGTTATGATAGATTTAGCAATTATTGGTGGTGGTCCAGCTGGTTTATCTGCAGGTTTATATGCAACACGAGGTGGAATAAAAAATGTTGTATTATATGAAAAAGGTATGCCAGGGGGACAAATCACAGGTAGTAGTGAAATTGAAAATTATCCGGGTATAAGTGAAATAAAATCGGGTATTGATTTTATGCAGCCTTGGCAAGAGCAATGCTTTCGCTTTGGATTAAAACATGCTATGTCTGAAGTTATTCGCATTGAAAAACATGGGGATATTTTTCATATTATTCATAATCAAGGCAAAGGTGAAGAAACACAGGAAGCAAAAAGTGTTATTATCACAACAGGTGGTCGCCCGAAGAAATCAAATATTAAAGGTGAGCAAGAGTTTTGGGGTAAAGGCGTTAGCACATGTGCTACTTGTGATGCTTTCTTTTATAAAAACAAAGAGGTGGCTGTTCTTGGTGGTGGCGACACGGCAATAGAGGAGGCAATTTATTTAACTAAATTTGCTTCTAAAGTCCATGTTATACACAGAAGAGATACCTTTAGGGCTGCCCCTATTACTGTTGAACATGCAAAGAAAAACGAACAAATTAATTTTCTTACGCCCTATATTGTTACAGAAATTTGTGGTGATGCAAGTGGCGTGTGCAATTTAACAATTAAAAATCTCACTACAAATAATGAAGAAAAACTGGAAGTACCAGTAATTTTTGAATTTGTTGGTTATGAAGTAAATAATCAGATATTACAACAACTAGATGGTTCATATTTATGTGATATGAATGCACATGGCTCTGTGCAAGTAGATTTAAAAATGCATACAAATGTAGCAGGACTATTTGCTGCTGGTGATATACGCGTAGATGCACCTAAGCAAGTTATATGTGCCGCAGGCGATGGAGCACAAGCAGCATTAGAAGCAATTGCATATTTAGAACAACAACATTAAAAAGGCAAATAATGCTAGAAATTGGGATTTTTGGAGCAACAGGCAGAGTAGGTAAATTGTTAATTGATGAGATTCTTGCACACAAAAAAACAACATTAGCAAGTGTTTATGTGCGTAATGAACTACAATATAACATTCCATCCCACACACTTATTACGGGTGATATGCATGCATTTTTAGAATCAAGCCAAGTAATTATTGATTTTTCAAGTGCAGAAGCAACTAAAAATCTCCTTGAATATGCAAAAAAATATCCCACACCTCTTGTTATTGGCACAACGGGATTGCAATCAGAACATATGCAAATCTTAAAAGAATGTAGTGTATCTATGCCAATTTTATATGCAACAAACATGAGTGAAGGTGTAGCGATGCTTAATAAACTTGTTGCATTGCTAAGCACACAATTACCCAATTATGATATTGAAATTACAGAAATCCATCATCGCCATAAAAAAGATGCACCATCTGGCACAGCACTTACCCTTGCTCAAACTGCTGCAACCGCAAGAAATTTAGATAATAGCGTATTGCGATTTGGAAGAGAAGGTATGGTATTGCGAAATAAAGATGAAATTGGTGTATTAAGCTTACGTGGTGGCGATGTGGTCGGACGCCATGTGGTTGGTTTTTATGCTGATGGAGAATATATCGAACTTACGCATAATGCAACTTCAAGAAGCACATTTGCAAAAGGTGCATTACAGGCAGCACTTTGGCTTGTAAAACAAAAAAATGGGCTTTATAGTATGCAAGATATATTTGAATTTTAGCATAGCAATATATAATCACTATTTAAACGTAGATTCTAAACTCTTCAATACATAAAATTAAAGTTGCCAACAATAGCCCTTTTTATTGCATCGTCATTTTTGAATTACACTAACCATAATACCAATTATATATTTTGGTTATTCCAAGTTTAACAAATTATTGCTTTCTTATTGTTATTCATTAATATATAGTTATAAACATAATAATATTTTTATATTACCAATATTCAACATATAATTATTTTAACATTAAATATCTTTTTAAGATTTTTTGCTATAAAGTTTTTTTTAGATTTATTATATTTAATAGTTTATTATTAATAAATTTAATATTATTAGCTTTTTTATGCTTTTTTTATATCATACTAAATATATACCATCTAACTCATATCATGCAATAAATATTTGTATTTATAGTAAGAGAGATTTAATGTGTAACTTGATAATACAGATGTTATAACAAAAGTATTTTTTGCTTTGATATGTAAGCAAATATATAGTAAAATACGAGATTATTCTAATAGTTTATATAGCATTAACCCTTATGATAGGCTTATTTTAGATATGCTAGAAATCGCCTTTTTACCATCTCAATATCAAGTAATCCATTTTTTGCCCGTTCATTTAGTGAATGAAAAATTTTCTCCACCATAATAGAATCTAATCCATAATCACAAGGATTAGTTGGGATATTAAGCTTTATAAAAAGCGTTTTAATTGCTTGCTTATATGGTTGTAATATAGAATCTGCTTTTTTATCATTTATGCAATCTAGTAAAATAGGAAGGGAGAAACTGCAGGCTAAGCCATGTGGAATATTAAAAGCTATAGTAATTGGATAGCTTATTGCATGGGCTAAGGCAGTTTGTGTATTTGAGAATGCAAGTCCAGCATATATACAAGCAAGGGCAATTTGCATCCGCAAATGCATAGAGTTAAGATTTTCGCATAATTGTGGTAAGTATTCTATGATAAGCTCTATTGCAGCTTTGGCGTGGTGTGTTGAAAGAGGGTTAGCATTTCTATTCCATATGGATTCTATAGCATGAGAGAGTGTATCAAGGGCTGTATAAATTGTGATTTCTCGTGGCAAACTTAACATAAATTTTATATCATATAATGCCACTTGTGGATACAAACAATTATGCGATAAAGAATATTTTATATTAGCCTTTTTATCCCAAATAGTAGCCCATTTGGTAAGCTCGCTGCTTGTCCCCGCAGTAGTTGGTAGAGCAAAAATTGGTTTTGCATTGCATATCCCATTAATGTGCAATTCCCCATGTTGTGCTACCACTTCATTTTGCAAAGCAAAAAACTTCGCACTATCAAGCACGCTTCCACCTCCAAGTGCAATAATGGCATCATATTTATTTTGCAATTTTTCTTTTTCTACTTGTAAAAATTCTAACTCTGGATTTGGTAATACAGAATCAAAGATAATCATATCTGTAAATATATTCTTTACTTTTGTGCTAATGCCTTTTTTTGTAAAACTTTGTGAAGTTACAAACAAACATCTCATATTCTTAAGTTCGTGTTTTAACAATGCTTCTAAAGCAATATTAAAATCTACATCAAAACATATTTTTACGGGATGGAAATAATCAAAAGACATAATAAGCTCCTAATCTATCATTTTATATAATTTGCAAAACGTTTTGCTACTTCTTTTGGCGTAATTTTTGGACGCCCTAAGTTTTCTTTACTACCTTTGGCAATTTGAAGATAGATAAACCAAGCCCCTTTTTTATTTTGTTGTGTTTCTTGTGAATAAGTATGTATATCTTTGCTGGATTCTGTATTTTGATGATTTTTATCATACACTGCAGTTGTGCTAACACTACCGCCCACCATATTATTAGAGTCTTTCTCTAAAAACATCTTTATGTAGTATGTAAATTCATCAAGATTCTTTGCCACATATACATTAGCATAACCACAAGATTTAGCAATAGAAGCAAAATCTACAAAAGGAGAGAGATTGAATTGCCCGCCTGTGCTATCATGGGATTCATTGTCAAGTAAAATATGGCAAAAATTATCCCTATTTCTTGTATAGTATGCATTGGTGCTTAATACACCAAGACGCATAAGCAAAGCAGAATCCCCATCTATAGCAATGACTTTATGTGTGCTTTTAAGTGCAACACCTAATGCTAAAGAGCTAACACAACCCATAGAACCAACCATACAAAGCTGGTTTGGGGTATCATTAATTTCATATAATTCCCTACCACATTTTCCTGTAGTAGCAAGCAATAAAGCTTTAAATTCTAAGGCAAGAGTATGTAAGATTGTTAAAGCCTGTAATCTTGTGGGCAACATCATTTGTTGTGAAGTGCTGATACAAGATAAATGTTTAAATATTGCTTTGCTATTATTGTAATATTCTTTCAAAATGAAATGTTCTCCATCAAGCTTTATTGGAGAAAAGGTTTTATCCCGCACAATAAAGAAAAAACTCTGACCGCACTCTAAATATTGCAAGGCTTTTTGGATTTGCATTTTAGCAGATTCTATATTTGAATCTAAAAAAGCATATTTTATCTCACAAGTTTCCAACAATTTATCAGTAATAACACCTAAAAGCTCGTGTTGTGGTTCATCAGTATTTTTACCATTTTCATCACGCTCACCACGCAAGGATACAAAACCTAAAATAGGGATATTGAAAGTATAATTAAGGCTTGTAAGTGGGCTTAAAGCATTAGATAAACCACTATTTTGCATTAATGCCACACCATAGTTATGGAATGTATATGTAGGATAAGATTCTATATCATTAGAATCTCTGTTAGCACATAAATGATTGGTTTCTGCAAAAATAGATTTTGTATTATTGGCTTTTAGACTACCAAAATCTTTAGAATCTTGATATTCAAATGATTGAGATTCTTTTGATTCATTATGTGTAGTGTCAAAATGGCAGGCAGCATAATGTGCAATTTTAACATCTTGCTCAAAAGAAGAGTTATTGTGGGCTTGATGCCTGCATAAACTTATCCCGCTTGCTATTGCCACTGCATCACCCTCATTATTACTCATTATAAAACATTTACTATTAATAGCATAATTAATAAGAGGTGCAAGATATGAGCAAGGCACGCCAACAAAATTATTCAACCCCACACTTTGCAAATAATCACCAAATTCTTGTGTGTTTAGCATTGATATTCCTTATTTTTTAATAAAAGCAATGGATTAATTTTAAATTGCAGCATCTTTGCACTTTCTCTACCTCCATCACCTCCTTTTCTTTGCATAGTAACTTTACCTATTTTAAGACTTCCTTGTGGAGAAAATATAACTTCACCACTATAAAAATTTATTACTTCATTAATAGGTTTTAAAACCCATTTAATGGGATTATTTTCAAGTCTTAGAATTACCAAAAACCATTCACTTGCAAACCGCCCTCTACCTTTTAAAATATCGCTTAATACTAAAAACTTATTAGTGTTAAAAAAATTTAGAATTTTGTTTTGTTCTTGTGTTGAAAATTCATTAAAAAACATTCGCCTTTTATCTTTAGGATTATTGATTTTTGGTTCCCTTTCACCCACAAAATATTGTAAAATTTCATAAATTTCGTTAGAAAAATTCCATAATTCATTATAAGATTTAAGCCATCTTTTATCAATTTGATTGAAACCCTGATTATTAGAAACAAGTTTCACCTGAATATTTTGCACATCTTGGAGTTTTTGTAGTTTTATTTGCACTAAAATTATAACTTGTATATCGGCTTTAAAATTACCTTTAATCTTTTCTGCTTTTACCTCTTCTATTAAATCCAAATCATAATGCATAGCTTTAAGCCATTCTTGAGCCAAAATTTCATTTTTCCAATCATTAAAAATAGCTACAACAAAAGCTTCATTTTTGAATCCATTTTTTGCAGTTTGTGAGCCAAGACTAACTTTATCCATATTATGCTCCTATATCCATACTAGCGTATAACAAATCTTTGACAACAGATTCTACAACATTTACGCTCATTGCATTTCCACACTGCCTTAAAATATCATTTTGTGATAAATTTTGAATTTTTAGTTCTATTTTTTTGACTTTTTCAAAACCCTGTAATTTTAAAGCTTCTAAACCACTTAAGCGATAAAGCTCCCCATTAAAAACATAAAAAAGCCCCTGTCTATCTCGTCTCAAAGTCGGAATTTTATTTTCATATAATCTTAAATCACTCTGCCTAGTATCAAGCACTAAAAAATTTTTTTTTAAAATTTGCATTAAATCAAATTTATCTTTATTATATTTATTTTCCAAGAATCTTAAAAAAGTTTGATAACTTTGTGAATCTTTCTTAAAGACATTTTCCTTTTTAGGAGTTAAAAATTCTTTTAATGCTCTTTTTGTTTCTTTTTTACTAAAATAAAAATTATGTTTCTTATCTTTTCTAATACCTACAAAATATACCCTCTCTCTTGTCTGTGCTAATGAAAAATCAAGACTATTTAAAAGTTTATAAAAGACTTGATATCCACATGACTCTAAGAGTTTTAATATTTCATTTAATGTTTTTCCTTTGCTATGACTAAGCAAACCCTTGACATTTTCTAAGATAAAAAAACTAGGTTTTTTTATCTTAAGTATCTCTGCAAGATAAAAAATAATCTGCCCTTTTTCTTTATTGTCTAGTCCATCTCTTTTACCAACAATACTAAAACTCTGACAAGGAAAACCAGAAATAAGTAAATCAAAATTAGGCAGAATCTGTGGATTAACCTTTGTTAAATCTCCAAGCTCTAGTTCATTTGAAGTATCAAAAAAAGCTTTATAGGTCTTAATCGCTTGTTTATCAATCTCACTAAAGCCTAAGCATTTAAAGCCACACGACTCTAACCCTAGTCGCCCACCACCAATACCACTACAAAAATCTATAAATGTCATTTTTTTACCTTGCAACCTATATTATTATGAATAATAGCATAATAGAATAATTAAAATACTAAAATCTACACAAGCCAATTATAAAAAATATTCAAAAAATAATACAAAGTCTTATATCGTTCCGGGGATTAGTGATAAAATCTCCTTTATGCTCATACATTGTGATTCTATTTCTTTACTTCTATCATATTCTAAAATACCTTTAGCAGCCTCTTGCATTGCTATAAATGATGCTCTTAAAAGATGGTTTGCATAAATGATAATATTTGCTCCGGCTTCTCCCAACTCTTTGGCAGTAATGGCATTAAAACTTGTAGGCACAATCACTATAGGCGTTTTAGAATCTTTTAGTCTAAAAGCTTTAAGAAATGATAAAATTTCATCGGGGCTTTTTTGACGTGAATGTATCATAATGCCATCAGCCCCAGCATTAATATAAGAAAAAGCTCTATTCAATGCATCATCTTGCCCTTTTTCTAAAATAAGAGATTCAATACGTGCAATAATCATAAAATCTTGTGTAATTTGGGCATTTTTACCGGCTCGTATCTTATCACAAAAAACCGCTATATCCTCTTGTGTTTGTATAACATCATTACCTAAAAGAGAATTTTTCTTTAATCCTGTTTTATCTTCAATAATAACAGCAGAAACACCTGTGCGTTCTAAACTTCTCACAGTAAATACAAAATGTTCAATCTTACCACCCGTATCGGCATCATAAATTAAAGGTTTTGAAGTTACTTCAAAAATCTCATTGATAGTATTAAGGCGACTTATGAGTTCTACTGCTTCAATGTCTGGTTTTCCTCTGCTCGTAGAATCTGTAAGACTAGAGCTCCAAAAACCATCAAATTCTAATTTTACACCATTGGATTCAATAAACATATTCTGCACAATAAGTGCAGATATTGCAGAATGTGTTTCACAGATTCGCAATGGAGTTTTTGCATTGAGCAATCGTTTTAAGAGAGAAAGTCTTGCATTTGTGCTAATGCCAATTGCTCTTGCATCTACATTGAGTTGTGTAGAACTAATACCTTCTGTATAACTTGGTTCGATAAGTTCTCCACAATTTAGTTCTCGTAAAGTATCAATTACATTTTGACGCGTATGTCTTTGTGTGCCGTTCTTCCAATCATCACCATGCACAACATAGCGAGGTTTTAATAAACGGATATTTGTTTCATAACTTAAAGTATCTTGTGGAATTACCCTGTCAATTTCTTTAAGATGACTTATAACCTCATAACGTTGGGTATAATTCATATAAGGTAATCGCTTATAAGAAGCAATTGCCTTATCAGTAAGTAATCCCAAAACAACCTCTCCTTTTATACCTTGAGTGAGCTCTAAATCATCAGCTAGTTTTCTAGCAATTTTTAAAATATTAATATGACCGGGATGGATTAAGTCTGCTGCCATAGCAACATAGACAATATGAGTGCTATTTTCTATATTCTGGCTAATTAATGGAGGGGTAAGTGTATTTTTTAACATTAATAATCCTTTATTCTAGTTTCTTTAATAGCTATATTAACTTGTAGATAATAAAATTTCTGCAAATGATAGCTTTTAATAAACCTATACCAATTCATCATTGCTCCTTTAATGTTCTATACCATCAATTTTTAATATACCACTTTTCACCTCTTTGGTGATGTCCTGCCAATTTGCCTCATCATAAATACTACCTTTAACTTTGAAATAATGATTAAT
>JARHZY010000124.1 GCA_029264655.1 Helicobacter sp.
TACCTCGTTCTCCAATTAATGCTACTACTTTAATTTGTGCAACACTCCCTTTAACAATCATACCCATAAGTGTAGATTTACCAACACCAGAGCCAGCAAAGATTCCCATTTTTTGCCCTTTACCACAGGTAAGCAAAGAATCTATGCTTTTGACACCAACGCTAAATACTTCATCAATAAGCCCGCGTTTTAATGCAGAAATAGGTGCATTAATAATAGGTGTACAAGCACTAGCATGCAATGGACCAAGACTATCAAGTGGCATTCCTAAAGGATTTACTACCCTTCCTAAAAGTTCATTACCTACAGGGATATGTAGCCCTTCTTTTGCAATCATTACTCTATCCCCACTTTTAAAGCCTTCAGTAAAACTAAATGGGCTTATACTAAACACCTCTTTATGAGTAGCAATGACTATACCCTCTGTGCGTGTATCATTGCTACGAATAAGCCATACTACATCACCTACACTTGGTGATAATCCGGTTGCTTTTATAATATTTGTTTCTACTGAAACAATTTCTCCAAAATTTGGAGAGAGATTGGTAGCAAGACTAAGCTTTTGTTTGAGATTCTCGATAGAAGTAATTTTGATGGTATTTTGTTGTTTTGTGTGATTATTGTGCGTTTTGGACATTTTTGCTCCTTAAAAGATTTACAAAAAATAAAAATTTGGTTACAATACGAAATTATACTTAAAAACCCTTAAGGATAGCTATGAATACAGAAAGAATTAATGAAGCAAATGCAAAAGCAAGTGGAAAAATTGCTATAGAGGTAATCAATAAGCATATTGACATGCTTGCAAATAAGTATGCAAGGACAATGAAGCTCGATGGTTTTAGAAAAGGTAAAGTGCCTGTAAGCATTGTAAAAACGCGTTATAAAGATAATTTGCTTGAAGAGTCTCGACAGCAAAGTATTAATGAATTTTTTGCAAATGCCATTAAAGCACTAGGCATTGAAGAAAAAGATGTGATAGGGCAACCACTTGTTTCAAAATTTGACACTGATGAGAGTGGGATTGAGATTGAGTTAAAAATTGGCATTACACCAAATTTCAATATTGATGATATATTGCTTTGTATGCCAAAGTTTGAACCTGAAAAGATTACTGATAAACAAGTAGATGAACGTTTGGAACAACTTGCAAAAAATCGTGCCCCCTTAGTCCCATCAAAAGCACAAAAGTTAGAAAGTGGTCATACTGCACACATTGACTTTGAAGGTTTTTTAGATGGTAAAGCATTTGATGGTGGCAAAGCAGAAAAATTTGATTTAACGATTGGTTCAAATCAGTTTATTCCGGGTTTTGAAGATGCACTTATTGGTATGAATGTGGGTGAAGAAAAAACGATTGATGTAACTTTTCCAGAAAATTATCAAGCCCCAAATCTTGCAGGCAAACAAGTGCAGTTTAAGGTAAAATTGCATAGCATTAAACAAAAAGATGAAGTGGTAATTGATGATGCATTTGCAAAGGCAATGTTGGGCGATAAAGAAGAAAATACATTAGCAACACTCAAAGATCAAATTAAAAAAGATTTAGAGACAGAATCTAAAATGAAACTTTATAATGAAAAACTTAAAGAAGAAGCATTAGAAAATATTGCAAAAAAATATAACTTTGATTTACCAGAAAATATTTTAGAGCAAGAGATGAATGTGCTTTTTAATAATGAGTTAGCTAGCATGAAGCAAGAAGAATTAGAAGCAATCCGAAATGATCAAGAAAAAGGTAAAGCATTGCGTGAAGCACAAAGAGAAAAAGCACAAACAAGCGTAAAAGTTACATTCATTGTGGATAAGCTTGCTAAGCAAGAAAAAATTAGTGTAGATGACAATGAAGTATTCCAAACACTTTATTATGAATCGATGATGAGCGGACAGAATCCACAAGAAATTATTGAGCATTATCGCAAAAACAATCTTTTACCTGCGGTAAAAATGGCAATTATTGAAGATAGAGTGATTACGCATTTACTTGATAAGCATAATGGGTTAAAATAGTTTATATTTTTTTTATTATGTTTGTTACAAAGTTAATATAATAAGTCTTATATATGGAGATTGAGTGCTCTCCAATAAGACAAATTATAAAATAGCAATATAAATAATATCTTATCCACATTATATAGGTTTCTCTAAGTAAAAAATATTTTATATCTAAATAAAGTTATTAATGCAGTATTGTTTATTGGATGAAGGAATCCTAAAAATTGGTATTATTAAAATACTATTAGTGCTAGATATAATGCTTATTTGCTTTTTTAAAATCATTATTAAATTATATATAAAATATATCTATACAACTATAGATTCTTAAAGAACAAGAAAATAAATTTTAATCATGCGAAGTTTGAAAAGATGGCTTATTACCCCTACTATCTGTATAAAAGTTGTGTTTAGAATCTTTTATGCTATAAACTAGGATTTTATCTTTATGGCTTTTGGCATGATACATCTAGCTTTTTATTTGTATAACTTTTGCTAGAATATATTGCATTTGTATGTTTTTTTTAATTTATTTATAAAATAATCTAATATGGGCAGTGTGCATTTGAGGTATTGTATGTTGTATATTTCTTTAGATAATTTAGTTTTAAAACAATAGTGAGCTCTTAAAAGCATTCATGTTTCCATAGATTTCATAAAAGCAAACTTTTTAGAATCTAAGATAACATTTTAATTCAAGCACAAAGCAAAGAATGCTATAAAAGCTCTACCATCTCAATTGGATTCTGCATTTTGCAATACTTAAATATTGTAAATAAATAAAAACAAAATAACTAACACTACTACACAAAGGATTATAGAATATGTCTTAAAGTATTCTATTTTGAAAATAGAATTTTAAAGATAAAAATGTGAAGCAAAGTGATTATATTTGCTAAGCCTAAACCCCAATGTAATAGTAATAAAGATATAAGATATTATGTAAGTTAAATATTTAACATTATTAACTTTAATCGTTTTAAATAATAGCTAGTTATTAAAAGCATTGTATGCCCATCTCATAGATTCTATAATTACAAATTTTTAGAATCTAAAACAACACCTTATATCCAAGTGTAAAGC
>JARHZY010000142.1 GCA_029264655.1 Helicobacter sp.
TCTTTATCTCTCTATCTATATCTATAAAATCTATAATATTTTCATATGATTAAAATAAAATTAACTTTATTAATCTTTTATATGTTTTAGTCGCAAAAGCACGGAGAGCTTATGTGCTTCTAATCCTTCTATCCCTGCAAGTGTAGCACAATATGGAGCAAGATTTGCAATGCCTTGCTTTGAAAAAGATATAAGAGAATTACGTGTGCAAAAATGCTCAACTCCAAGTGGTGAAAAAAAACATGCACTTCCTCCTGTTGGCAATGTATGGTTTGGTCCTGCAAGATAATCGCCAATTGCTTCTGGTGTATAATGCCCAAGAAAAACTGCCCCTGCTGTTTTAATATCACCTAAAAGTGCAAATGGTTCTTGTGTTAGAATCTCTAAATGTTCTGGAGCAATAACATTCATGAGTGCTGTTGCTTGCATAAGATTCTCAACAACAATAATTGCACCTCGCTCATCAATACTTCTTTTCGCAATTACCTTACGTGCCAATTTATTTAATTTTTTATCAATCTTTTGTGCTACTGCAACTGCAAGATTTTTATCATCTGTGATAAGTATAGCACTTGCCATTACATCATGTTCAGCCTGTGAAAGCATATCAATAGCAATATAATCACTATTTGCATGAGAATCTGCAATAATGCCAATCTCACTAGGACCGGCTATCATATCAATATTAACTTCACCAAAAACAAGTTTCTTTGCTGTCGCAACATAAATATTGCCCGGTCCGCTTATAACATCGACTTTTTTAAAACTTTGAGATTGCACATAACTAGAATCCAACATGCTTTTATTCCATCGTGTTGTGCCAACTCCATACGCAAACATACCAATTGCACCAATGCCACCAATCTTATATCCTTCTTTGACACCGCAAAGATACATAGCAGCAAGCACAAGTTCATTTATATGATTATGTGGTGTTGGGCTTGCCATAATAATTTCTTTAACACCTGCTACTTTTGCTGGAATCGCATTCATTAATAATGAACTTGGATAAAAGGCTTTACCACCGGGTATATAGATCCCCGCACGTCCTACAGGCAATACATTTTGCCCAAGCATATTTGCATATTCATCATGATACAAAAAACCTTTAGGAATATTCATCGCATGGAATTTATAGATTCTATCATATGCAATTTGTAAAGCTTCTTTTGTTTGAGAATCAAGTGCATTATACGCTTTAAAAGTCTCTTCTTCAGAAATTTTTAAATCATCAAAAGTTTTTGGATTCCATGAATCATATTGACGCACAATATCAAGCAAAGCTTCTTCACCTCTTGCTTTAATATCTTGTAATGTTTGTAAAACTTGGGGGATAATAATATCCATATCTGTATTTGCACGCTCTAAAATTACATTAAAATCGGCTTCAAAGGAGCTATCACAAATATTAAGTATTTTAATCATTTTATCATCCTTCAAAAAATTTTAAAGCTTTTATTTTTACTGAAAATTATTGTTTCAATACAATCTCATTATAGCAAACATTTTATAAATAAATTATTTTTCATGACAATCTTAGCCAAACTTTGATAGAATCATAATTTAACTATAGTATAAAAAGGCATTATTATATGGAATCTACACAGCAAAATATTATATTTAAAGAAATCACATTAGATGATAAATTATTAATTAGCACATATCTACGGCAAGAACATTTCATGCTTTCTGATATTTCCTTTGGGAATCTTTTTATTTGGCGTTTGGCAAGAAAAATTGCATTTTGTGTTTTATATGATTGTCTTATTATAGAAACAACCTACCCAAATGAAGTTCCATTTTGTTTTTTCCCTATTGGCAGTGGCAACAAACAAGCTGCATTAACTCGACTTTATCAATACTACAAAGATAGAGGGCAGGCTTTTATATTGCATGCAGTAGAACATTACAATCTCACTTTATTATATGAAGTATTTGGCAACACAATAACACCTATATTAAATAGAGATAGAGGTGATTATATTTATAAAACATGTGATTTAATTGAACTTACAGGAAGAAAATACCATAAGAAAAAAAATCATTTAAATAAATTTTTTAGCCAATATCAAGGCTTTACCTTTGAATATATTGGGGCAAATAATCTCGCAGAGCTTTTAACAACTTGGAAACAATGGGATAATACCGACAATGATATAAGCCTACAAAATGAGTCAAAAGGTATTGTAAGTGTTTTTGAACATTATATGGATTTAGGGTTTTTAGGTGGATTATTGCGTTTCAATGGCGATATTATAGCATTTAGCTTTGGTGAGATTATTAGAGATAATCTTTGTATTATTCATATAGAAAAAGCAAATATCCAATATCATGGTGCATACCAAGCCATTAACCAACAACTCCTTTTGCATTGTTTTCATAATATTACTTATGTTAATCGTGAAGAAGATTTAGGCATAGAGGGTTTGCGTAAAGCAAAAATGTCATACCATCCAGAATTTATTTTAGAAAAATATGAAATTACAATTATTTAAAATTTTTAATATATTTAAAGATAAATATTTATAATAATTTAAAATTGGAGTAATAGTATGTTTATTTGTGCAGGTGCAAGTGAGCAATTTATTTTTGCAAAAAGTATTGGCATTGGTTTAATTGCAAGTGCTATAGAACTTACAAAGTTGTGCTTGCAATATGCCCCAAAGGAGCTTATTTTTTTAGGTAGTGCAGGGTGTTATAATGAAAAGTGGCATATAGGGGACATGGCATATAGCTACCATGCTACACAACTTGAGCTTAGTTTCCTTGATAATAATGCTTATACACCAATTGATAATAGCATAAAACTTCAACTTACACATAATGTTTCATGTGAAACATTAATAGGCGATTGGCAACATACTTTTACAACATTACCACAAGTTATTGTTAATTCGAGCAATTATATCACAAATACAAATATATATAATGCAATGATATGCAATGCGGGTATTACACTTGAAAATATGGAATTTTTTAGTGTATTAAAGATTGCACAATATTTTCAAATTCCATGTATTGGAATCTTTTGCGTAAGTAATTTTGTAGGAAAATATGCTCACGAAGAGTTTATAGCAAACCATACATTTATAAAAACAAAGCTTTATGATTTTATCACAAAATATTATAAAATCTAGTAAATATTGATTTGTAGATAGAATATTTGTAAGATATATAAGAAATATACTTACTTTTAGAATCTATTATATATAATTCATTATGTTTTATTCTGCCAAATCCGATATATATTACTCTAATAATAAAAAACTAATATAACAATATACACTTTTATGCTGCTTGGCAAATATTTATTATATTCTGAAGTTTTCAATAGATATTATAAAAATAACATACATAAATAATAAATAATAAATAATAAATAATAAATAATA
>JARHZY010000025.1 GCA_029264655.1 Helicobacter sp.
AGACATTATTCGCATATTACCCTTGACTTGTTTTTTTTTGCAGTATAATCGCAAATACTTATATTTAAATTATACAAAGGAGAATTATGGCATATAGGCAAGATAGCGACTTAGAGTTTTTAAGAGAAATTCCAAACGAAGAATTAAGCATATTAGTAGAGTTATTAACAAAAGATTTTAATGGAGCAAAACGATATACAGAAGAGCTTACAGACAAAGATTTATACAAAAAGCACTATCCAAATCACCATAAATATATAGATGATATTTTAGAGGAATTGCAAACATTTGGTGGGCATACTTTGGTGAATGTGTTTAGAGGTGGTGGTGTTTTATATAAAGAGATTCTATGTGATGTATGTGATAAGAAAAAAGTTACATACAATAAAGAAAATGAAACCATTGCCATTGAAAATGCTTTAATAGAAAAGATTTTTAAAGATATTAAAGCATTACTCGATAAAGCAGATCCACAAAAACTCAAAGTAATAACACAAGAGCTACAATCTCAAAAAGTAGATGGACTTTATATGTATCAAATTTCAGCTATTGTAGCTACTGCCATTACAGAAACACTTACTGCAACAACAGCAATTGGTGCAACTACATTAGCTAGTGTTGGGGCTAGTCTAGGGATTGGTAGAGTAGTTGGGCTTATAAATCCTGTTTTAATGGCTGCAACTTCATTGTGGTTAGTCTCTGATGCAATGGGACCAGCATATCGTGTAACCATACCAGCTACACTACAAATAGCATTTTTAAGGCAAAGACATATACATAGAAGGGAGATTGAAGAGATGGAAAAAAACCATGCAGAAGTTTTAGAAGGTTTAGAAAATATTAGTGATAAGTTAGATGAAGAGCAAAAAATCAGTTTAGCAAGAGAGATTATGAAATATTTAAAAGTAAAACTTAATATTCTCATTGTAGGTGCAACGGGTGTAGGTAAAAGCTCTACTATTGCTGCTTTATTTAAAAATGGAAAAGATAAAATAGAGATTGGCACAAGCTCAAATCCGCAAACACAAGATATAAGCAAATATGATATTAGTGATAATATCATTCTTTGGGATTCTCCGGGTCTTGGTGAAGGAGAAGAAAAAGATAAAATACATGCAGATAAAATAATTGCAATGCTTAAAGAAAAAGATGAAGAGGGCAATGCACTAATAGATCTCGTGCTTGTTATACTTGATGCTACAAATAAAGATTTAGAGACTGCTTATAAGCTTATCAATAAAGTTATAATCCCAAATATGCCCGATAAAGAGATAATTCTTATTGCATTAAATAAATGTGATAGCGTTATTGATAGAGTTGATTTTGTAGAAAATGGACGCAGATTAACTACTGATCAAGAAAAGTATTTGGACGAAAAAGTAGATAATATAAAAGAGCGAGTTAAAAAAGATACAAATGTAGATGTAGAGCCTATATATTATTCTGCAGGATTGAAAAAGGGGGATAAACCACAAGAAGCACCATATAATATTACCAAGCTACTCTATTTTATCACAAAAAAAACTCCACCCAAAAAGCGTTTAGTATATATAGGGGAAGACAATAAAGAAAAAGGCACAGATGATGGGAAAAGGCAATATACAAGAGAAACAAAGAAAAGTTTGTGGGAATCTGTTTGGAATTTTGTAAAAAAGAATAAAGAGGTTATATTAACAACAATAATACCATACTTAAAGCCAATTAGACAAGCAAAAAAAATAGTAGAGTTCCTTTCAAAATTAAAATTTTAATGTATAAGTGGAGTTGATAATATGCTATGGTTTCTTTTTGGCATTATTATCATAATAGTTGGTTTGGTGGTAGCATATTTTGGAATAATAATTGGTGTTGTTGTTTTAGCTTTCGCAGCAGTTATTAAAGGAATTGAACAGGCATATTATTGGTATATAGGTGAGCCATTTGAAATTATTTGGATTATAGGCGGGGTAATAGCTTTATTACTTGTTATTGTTGGTATGTTGAGTGAAAATAAGGAAAAATAAGTCTTATTGGTATTATTTATGGATAGTATTGTTATTAAAACAATAGTAAAGCAAGATTTTATCTTGATTAAATATCTTTTAGCAACAATTATTTATAAAAATGCTAAAGCAATACATGGCAAATGTGCTCATAATGAAAAACTTGATTATTATATATTTAGAATCTATAAGT
>JARHZY010000005.1 GCA_029264655.1 Helicobacter sp.
ATTAATAGTAAGTAGTGATTTAGAATATTAGAGTAAATGCAGTTTCTAAGTAGTTAAAGTGTTTAGAGTAATGAATGAAGTAATTAAGATTTTCTAAGTAATTAGAGTTTTATAAAACTTAGATAGATTTTTTAAATATTAAGCCACTAGATAAGGAAAAGAAATGAGTGATAGTGATAAGTGCTATATTAACCTTAACCTACTGCCAAACTAATTGCTTTTATCTGTTATCTCTTTATGAGTAATGGATGAATAAAAGGGATATAGCAGATTAAACTCATCTCTTAGTCTTTAGGCAATGCATTCAGTAAATAATTTTTCTAAGTAATTATAGTTTTATAAAACTTAGATAGAAAGAAATTGATAATAGAATCTCTAACAAAATAGAGTAATGGAGATTCTATATAGCCTTATTGGGATATATTTGGATAAAATGTTTCGCTTGGTTTTAAAACCTAACTCTCCTTATTTTTTACAAAATAAGCTACTTTTATAATATTTAGCTACATAAAATCTTGCACTATAAGTCCTATATGGATGCCACAAACTTCTTTTTGTAAAAGGTCGCCATAAATTGCTTTTGCACCATTTAGTAAATCTGGACTACTTACACCATGTGCTATAGAAATACGTGCTTCTAAAAAAGCTGTCAATTTATCGCAAAATTTTAGCAATTCACCACATATTGGTAAATATTTATCGTGGTTGTAGTGCATAAACAATTCTTCTATATTTGTAGCAAATAAAACCTTATTGTGTTCTTTATAGCGATTGGTAAATTCGTCTTCTGTCCAATATTCAAGCTCCTGCCGAATAAATTGAGGGAGCTTACTTAGAATCTTTGCTTCCATTTCTTCTTTTTCAATACTCTTGATAAAAGTATCAAGCCCTTTTACAGAACGTTTAATTGGTGAAATAATATCTCGCGTTAAAACTTCTGGTAGGTCATGAAAAAGCCCGCCAAAAAAATGATTAATTTGCATTTTCTCACAAACAGCTAAATCCACACTTAAAAGATATGCACAAATTGCAACCATAAGCATATGCCCTAATACTGAAGTTTGCGGGATACGAGGTGTTTGACTCCAACGCTTTTGAAAACGCAATTCAGCAAACATACCCACAAGCTCGCGTATATCTTGATATAAATAAAGCGTTCGCATGCCAACTAAATCATAAAAACCTTCTGTTTGTGAATCTATGATAGCTTTAATATTTTCAATATCATAGAGTTTAGGATTAAAATGGTAAATAATATCAAATTCCCACTTCGATGCATAAAAATGTGCTGCTTGCAAAATCTTTGTTTCTAAATCATCATTTTTTTGAGCAAGATAATTTTCCATAGCATGAAAGAAGTGGAATCCCTGCAATTCTTGTTCAAGTTGCTTTACTACAAATGCTGCAAGCTCTTTTCCATGCACATTCTTTAACTTATGAAAAACAGGTGGTTTAATATCAGTAAGCACAATACGCTCAAAAAATTCAAAGAGAAATTGTTGGATAAGTCTTGTGTAATTAATAGTCCTACCTCTATCTTCTTCATACTTAGCAAAAATATAGGCAAGAATAACTTTATGGGCTTGTTTATCTAACTCCACAAAATCAAGTGGCACTGCTTTATCATTCCAACGTCTAATAGAAGCACTTGTAAAAATACGCTCTAAAAGCTTCTTATTTAAATGTGATGCGCCTTTAGTATCCATAAATATCCTTCATAGAAAATCCCGTAATTTTTGCTTATTAAAATCTGGATAATCCATAATCGATAATGGAATCTGTGCAGCAAATTTTGTTTCAGTATTAAATATAATAGGAAAAAGATAATTAATCTCTGAAGCTTCAAGAGGGCTATTTAAATCAAGTGGGCAATACACAAATAATTTACTTTTTTTAGTGATATGAAGAATAAGCGTTAAATATTCTGGAATCATAAAGGAATAATTACGTAATTTATAGGGATTAACAAGGGCGAGCACCATAGTTTCATTTTCTTTTTTTTGTTTTGGTTGCATGTTGCTATCTTGTGTTTGTTGTGAATGTAATGGTGTAATAAGACTTTTTAATTGCTTGAGATTTGAATTAAGTGCTTGCTTATCTTCAAGTATGCAATCTTTTTGTTCCTGTAATTCAATAGCATTAAAAAAATTATCATTACATTGTGTTGTTGGATTATGACGTGCTTTTAGATGCCGTGAGAGAATCTGTGTATTTTGTTCTTGTGCATGCAAAATTGCATTATTAATATCTTTTGGCATTGTTTGCACATTTGCCTTTTGATTGTATTTTTTAATTGCTTCATCATCAGTGTAATGCATAGATAAACTTTTTTTACTTAATAGATTAAGTCCTTTAACATGAGAAGCAAATAAACCTTGATTGTGCTCACCACTTGTATTTGTTTGCGGATAAAGCATTTTTGCAAACACAGAATCAATGCGTTCTAAAACTACTTCGTGATTATCTTGACAAATAATGCGGTGTGCATTATTAATATTTGATTTTAAAAGATATTTATTTTTCATATAAAACCTAGCAACATGTAATTTACCATAATAAAAGCAAAATATGTGCCTAATTAGTATATATGTAAGGTAAATCATATGAATTATTTCATTATATATAAACATAAATATCATAAAAATAGACAGATTGCAAGAAAAATTTGCTATAATCATATTCTGATGATATTTAGTAAGGTAAGGATATATGGAAATTCTTTATATACAGACACATCCCGCATTAAAAAAAGCAAAACAACACTTAATCTATGCTTTTGTAAGTAGTATTGTTGTATGTATGTTATTTTCGTTTATTACACAATTAAATACCCCACAAGATGTTTTTTTTAATTTTCTTATGTTGGCTGCTTTATGTTATGGTGTCTATGCGATATATCAGTTTAGCAAAATCACTCGTGCTTCTATTTTTCGTTACTATACTTATATGTTGGGCGTGCAAGTTATATGTAGTATATTATTTGTTTTCTATCATAATATAATCTTTTTTTTTATTGTAATAGGTTACAATATTTATTGCTTCTATAAAATTGCCCATGAAATGCAAACTATCACAGACTTACCACATTTTGTTACTGCTTTTAAGCTTTATGTGATTTGCATTTGTGCTATTACTGCGGTAATAGTAGCTATTGTTGGAAGCAATATAGGCATGTTTGTAGGTACATATACAGAAGCAGAACTTGCAACATTTATGGCAACAAATAAAAATTTATTGCTTACTATTTTATTTCTGCTTTTAGTTATATTGATTACATTCTGTATAAGCATTGGTTTTGTATTGCGTGGTCTTATTAAAATATCCTATGTTAAGGTGCATACTCCATAATATAGATAATAAAACGAGTAAAATTATTATAAAGAGGTTACATGATTATTAATATAGTTTTTACATTGCTGATGTTAGCATTAGCAGTATGGGATTTAAAAAGCTTTAGCAGCAACAATCATAAAGATTTTAAATCACTTATTATGAGTATAGGGATACTAGGGACATTTGCTGGTATTTTTGTGGGGCTTTTAGGATTCAATACACATGATTTATTAAGCTCTGTGCCTATGCTTTTAGACGGGTTAAAAACTGCATTTTATACTTCTATTGTTGGTATGGGGTTAGCCATAGCCCTTAGTATCTATCAAAAAGGAAGAAGTAATGCCGTTGAAAATGATGAACTTGATTTTATTGCAACGCAAGCCCATAAATTTGATGAGCTTTTGCATTTGCGTGAGCTTACGCATATGAGCACATCATTACATGATATAAAAAATGAACTCACAAAAAAAGAAGATTTTGAAAAAGATTTAAAACAAATGCTTAAAGATATTGACATTTCCTTGCATAAAGCCCTAGAAACATTAGCAAGTGGAGCAAGCAAAGAACTGATTAAGGCACTTGAAATTGTGATTAGTGATTTTAATACAAATCTTAAAGAGCAATTTGGTGAGAATTTTAAACAACTCAATGAAGCAACACATAATATGCTAACATGGCAAGACAATTATAAAGAGCAAATTATAGATAATACAAATGCTATGCAGGCTATGCGTAAAACTCTACAAGACGCTCAAGATTCTATGCAACAAGCCACAGAATCTATCCTTGCAAATAAAGAAAATCTTATGCAAATACAGCATTATAATGAACAGAATCACACTATCCAAGAGCGTTTATTGCAAGCATTACAATCACTAAACACATTAGAACAAAGCTTTGAAGAAAAATTACAAGCAGTAGCAAGCTTAAAAGATTCTAGTCTTGAGGCTTTGCAAGGCTCAAAAGACTTTATACAATCATTACAACATGCAAAAGAGAATCTGCATGAATATTTACATCATTATGAAGAGCAATTGCTAGCATTTTTTGAGCAAAGTTGCAAGCGGCTTGATACTACAAATACAACACTGCAAACACAAAATGAAGCGATTTTGCAATCTATTCGTGATACCTATCAAGAATTTAAAGATTCCTTGCATACTGCCAATATGGAAGTTTTAGAATCATTTAAAACAGCAAGTAAAACATCTAATGAGTTGGCAAAAGTTATCAATGATGATATACAAATAAAATCACATGCTATGATGGCATTAAATGAAAACTTCAAAAATAATGCAGACTCTATGTTAGAAAAACTTGATATAACAAGTAATAAAAGTCTTGAGCATGCACAGCAAATGCAAGAGCAAATGCGTGTCCTTTATGATGAAAAATTTGCTATTTTAAATACAAAAATATCACATACAACCCAAGTATTACAAGAAACACTTGCAAATAATGCAAGTAATCTTGAACATTTTACAAAAGATTCTATACAAACGCTTGCAAATGCTTTTGAAGAGCGAGATAAAACTTTACAAATTATGTTACAACATAATTATGAGCATATCACACAAAATATTGATACATTACATCAAAATTTCCAAGACAAAGTAAGCAAAGATTATCAATATATGCAAGATAAAATTTTAGAATCTTCGCAAACTACACATGAATTTTTAAAAGATTGTGCAAAAGAATTAGCAGATTCTAGTAAAGAAAGCCTGCATACAAGTATTGATATGGCAGATACATTGGCACAAGAACATATGCAAACCTTGCAAAATATGCAAGAGCGTAATATAACACAGATTGAGAAAAATCTTGAGTATGTAAAAACTTTCCTCACACAAACACAAGAAGAAAATGTGCAAACACTTACAAATCTCCATACACATACATTAGAGCGTATGGAAACAGCAAGTAGGCAAACCGCACAACACACAATAGATAATCTCACACAACTCCACACAACTTATAAAGACCATTTAGAATCCACCATGCAAACAACGCATGAATATTTGCATAAAGAAATGACAATGTTACATGAAACAACAAGAGATACATTGCATAATATGCAAGAGGGCTTACAAACACAACACACAAAAACAACAGATTCCATTGCAGCAGTTATAAAAAATTCAAGCCAGCATTTTATACAAACATCAGACGATTTTGTGGAGCTATTAAAAGGGCAATATAAGCGTATGAATACCACCTTTGATAAGCAAAGCCAAGAGATACAAGAGTTTTTGCAAACCCAAACACAAGCATTACAAGAAAGCTTGCTTACCCAACATGAAAATTTACAAAATACATTGGGCACACAAACAGAGCAACTCCAGCATGATTTAACACAAAAAGGTGAAGTGCTTCATGAGTTTTTACAAACACAAACTACATGCCTTGATACCAATCTGCAACAAATGTTAGGTAAATTTAATAAAATGCTTGAGCATAATTATATGAATCTAAGCGAAATGCTTGAGAAAGACAATAATCTAATTGTAAAAAGTCTTGATTCTCAAGCTATTCATCTCTCAAATAGCCTTATACAATCGCATAAAAAGCTTGATGACTTTTTACATATAACCTATGAGAAGCTTACTCATAATGCAGATTCTGTACTTGAAAAAATTACAGGTAACACAACTACACTATCACGTAATCTCACATTAACAGGAGATGCACTTAAAGATAATTTACAAGCACTCATTGACAAATTGCAAAATACCAATACTACAAGCCAAAAAACCTATGATGAACGTTTGGAGCACATCTTAAATACACAACAAACAATCATAGCAGATATACAAACAAAATCACAAGGATTCTATGAAACACTTGGCAAAAATCTACATGATTTTACACAACACTTTGATACAACAAGCACAAATATTCATGCAAGTTGCCAAAATATGCTTAATGATATGCAGACATTGCGAGAAAATAACCAGCTTTTAAGTCAAGAAGCCCTACAACAGGCAAAAGATTCCTATAAGCAATTTTATGATGACTTGCAAACCAACTTTACTACACTTACACAAGGCATTGCAGAACAATTTGGAAATGTTATGCAAAAAAACGAGCTTTTATTGCAAAGCGTTGGAGAAAAAATGGCACATTTTGGCACTACACTTAGTGATTTTGAAGTAAATGCGAAAACAAATTTTGAGAATCTTAATACACATTTTAAAAACCTTTGTGTGCAATATATTAAACTCATGCAAGCAAGCATGCAAGCAAACATAAAGAATCAAGCCCAAGCTACAGAACAACTTTATAAAGCAGTAGGTGCTGTAGAAGCAAGTGTAAAAAGCATTGCAACTTCAAGCGATATGCTTTTAACAAAACAAAAAGAAACATTTGATATAGTGGTGCAACATTTTAAAGCAAATACGCAAGAGATAGTCAAGCAAGGTGCATTATTGCATGAGAATCTTGGGACAAATCTTGAAGCTTTGGATTCTAAAATGGAGCAAATGACGCAAAGTTTTGCACATAATTATGAATGGTTTTTGAAAAAAGTAAAAGAAATTATGGGTGTTGCATAACAAAGCTTTATGCTAAGGGAATTATATGGAAGAGAAGTCAAGCCATTGGATTACTATATCAGATATGATGTCTGGTATTATGATGATTTTTATGATGATTGCCATTGCATTTATGGTAACATTGGAGAATGAGAAAAAACAATTAGAGATTCAAAATGATAGAATGAGGGATTTAGCACAAAATTATTCAAACTTACAACAAGAGCTTTATAAGGATTTAATGCAGGAATTTGGTAAAGATTTAAAGAAATGGGATGCTTTTATTGATAAAGATACAACCATTAGATTCCAAAAACAAGATATTCTATTTGATCTTGGACAAAAGAGAGTAAAAGAACGTTTTCAAAAAATTTTAGATGATTTTTTTCCTCGTTATGTGCGTATATTATATGGTGAAAAATATCGTGATTTTATAGAAGATATACGCATAGAGGGGCATACTTCAAGAGATTGGGAAGGGGCACAATCCTTAGAGAGACGTTATTTGGGTAATGCGGAATTAAGTCAAGAGAGAGCATTTCAGGTATTAAAATATTGTTTTTCATTGCCAAGTATTACAGACAAACAAGAGTGGCTTATTAAACTATTACGTGCTAATGGTGTGAGTTTTGCAAAACCTCTTGCAAGCGATGAGCTATCTCGTCGCGTTGAGTTTCAGGCAAGTTTTAAAGCAAATGAACAGATTCAAAAGATATTGCAAGCTGGGCAAAATAGACAAAAAAATGATAAAAAGATAAATATAACAGACAAAAAAGAGAAATAGAATTTATTATATATGCTCTATTGCATATAGATTAATGGTGTTATGCTAGTAAATAGCAACTACCTATTATTAATAAATCTAAAGAAAAAAGCTATAATGCTTTATATAACCATATAACCTATATCTTAACTTTTATAAGATAGAGAATCTTAAGGAAATAGCCCAATGATATACATATTACTTCTTATTACAATTTCTACTATTCTTTCTTATCTAATCCTTAAATGTATATATAGAATTATCTTTAAATCTAAAAAAAGAATTTCAAAA
>JARHZY010000133.1 GCA_029264655.1 Helicobacter sp.
ATTAATAGTAAGTAGTGATTTAGAATATTAGAGTAAATGCAGTTTCTAAGTAGTTAAAGTGTTTAGAGTAATGAATGAAGTAATTAAGATTTTCTAAGTAATTAGAGTTTTATAAAACTTAGATAGAAAGAAATTGATAATAGAATCTCTAGTAATAGAGATTCTATACCTAACATATTATAAGCACATTACTTCATACAAGCTACTTCAATTTACAATCTCTTTTCTAGCAAATAAAAGTAATGAATATAAACCTAAAATAACTTTGAAAAAATAATTCATAATCACAATAGAATCTAAAACGATATGTTTAATAAAGAAATATTTATAATAATAATATAAAACCCATAAGACAAACATAATACTTAAACAATAAAGCTTTTTAGAATCTAAAATCAAACAGCATAATTAACAACAAACTTCTTAGAATCCAAGAATAAAAAGCATCATAGTTATAATCGTAGATAATAAAGGAAATAATAAAAATCCAAATATTTAAGCTTTAAAGATAAAAAGTGAATAGATAGGAAAGACAAGTTCTCTTGTGAGCTCACACTATTTTATTTTCATAAAAATAAAATATATGCTATAGATTATTATAAAATAGAAACAATAGAATGAATATTTTTTGTTGTTGCACTATAAAAAACCTACTTTTAAAGAATATAGAGATTTAAAGTGTATTCTAAATTACATTCTTTAGCACATAGGGTAAATTCATATGAAATAAACTCATGGGATTTAATATAGGTATGTAGGCATATAAAAATAATAAATCTAATATCTTGGCGTTATTTACAAATAATATGATTCCATATTATTCTCATACCAAAGATATAAAAACTTTTTTGAAAGTGATTTTGGTTTATTTTACACTATAATTTATTTTGCAGCATAAATCTCTTTCTCTAGTTTTATATAATAGTCTGCAATTTCCTTATAAGCATTTTCCCATGCTAAAAGCACCTCATCACTTGGATTTAATATATGCTTAATAGCTATTAATAAGCATTCACCAACAAGTGGATAGTGCTCTGGTTTAACGCCAAGATTCGTATGTGTTATAGCGACTTTTCCTACAAAATTTTGCATCTTCTCTAAATGCTCTATATTTTGTGCTGCTTTTAAAACTGCCATAGCAAGTGCTTTTGGTTGTTCGCCATTTTTTTGTTTTTCCATATTAAACATTGACTTCACTTCTGGGTATCTTGTAAATAACTCATTGTAAAAACACTTTGTTATAGTTTCACCCTGCGTCTGTAAAAGCGGTATGGTATCTTTTACAATTTGTATGTCTTTTTGTGTCATTTGTTTATCCTTTTCGTATAATTTGATTTAGCATTATGATATAAAACAATAATAAAAAAAATGATATATGTTAAGAATTGCAAATTTATATATTTTTTATATCATAAAATAAAGATTGCTACTAAACCTTATAGGAAATTATTTATAACATGCTAAAGATTCCTTATATAAATGAGATGAATCTTGTATTATATAATTGCAATAGTTTTTGATAAAAATTATAAAGTAAATATATTTTATATATTTTACATAGAATTTACATTTTTCATTTTACAACTTTACAACATATTTTTATACTACTGCCACATTTTATATGAAAGGATGTTTTATGATAAAGAAATGTATGTTAGGACTTGTAGCTGGTTTAACACTCGGTGCAAATGTTGCTATGGCAGCAGAGAATATTTATCCTATCTCAAGAGAAATGGGGTCTGGCACTAGGGGTGCTTTTACTGAAATATTTGGCATTCAAAAAGAACTTAAAGGCAAGAAAATTGATGCCACAACAAAAAAGGCAGAGGTTACAAATTCAACAGGTGTTATGATAACAACGGTTGCAAACTCTAAAAATGCAATTGGTTATATATCTCTTGGTTCATTAAATGATAGCGTAAAGGCAGTAAGTATTGATGGTGTGATGCCAAGTGTTGCTAATATCAATAATAAAAGCTATAAAATATCGCGTCCATTTAATGTTGTTGTGAAAAAAAGTAATCCCTTGATTGAAGATTTTTTAGGATATAGTATTAATGCAAAAAACATTATAGAAAAAGCAGGCTATATTGCTACAAAATCACAAAACTTTACAAGTAAAAAACCGCAGGGTAAACTTGTTATAGCGGGTTCTAGTTCTATTACACCTCTTATGGAAAAACTCGTAGAATCCTATAAAAGCATTAATCCAAATGCAGTAATTGAGATTCAGCAATCAGATTCGACAACAGGCGTTAATGTTGTTGTAGAGGGTATCGCAGATATTGGTATGGTATCGCGTGAAGTAAAAGAAAATGAGCTAAAAAAAGGTATTAGTGCTTATATTCTTGCTATCGATGGTTTGGCTATTATTGTGAATAAAAATAATCCAATCACAAATATAACAAAAGGTAATATTTATAAGATTTTTACAGGTGAAATTACAACTTGGGATAAAGTGCGTTAGGATTATATAAAAAGCGATAAACAGAAGTTTTAAAATAGTTTTGTCGCGAAGGAAGTCAATGTTTAAAGAAAGATTTTTTCAAACTTTATTTGCACTCTGTGCAATGGGTTCTATTTTCGCAGTATGTGCAATTTGTTTTTTCTTATTTGCAAATGCAATCCCCACAATCAAGCAAATTGGTTTTTTAGATTTTATTTTTGGTTCTGATTGGTATCCCGAACAAGAATTTTTTGGAATCTTTCCTATGATTGTTGGCAGTTTATGTGTAACTGCCCTTGCTATTCTTTTTGGTGTGCCACTTGGTATTTTTAGTGCTGTTTATTTATCCCAATTTTGCCCAAAAGGTCCAAAAAAATATTTAGTTATGGCGGTTGAGCTTTTAGGAGCGATCCCATCGGTTGTATATGGTTTTTTTGGGCTTGTTATCATTGTGCCATTGCTTGCTAGTATTTTTGATGGCATACCGGGTAAAAGTGTGCTAGCCGCAGCCCTTATCCTTACCATCATGATATTGCCAACAATTATCCTTGTATCAAAAGCAGCTATAGATTCTGTGCCAACGCATTATTATGAAGGAGCATTAGCACTTGGTGCAAGTAGCGAACGTAGTGTATTTTTTGCGGTTTTACCTGCAGCAAAGTCCGGTATTTTAGCATCGGTTATACTCGGTGTTGGTAGGGCTATTGGTGAAGCAATGGCAGTTATTATGGTTGCTGGGAATCAAGTGCAGATTCCAAATAGTGTGCTTGATGGTGTAAGAACATTAACAACTAATATTGTCCTTGAAATGGGTTATGCAGAGGGTTTATATCGCGAAGTATTGATAGCAAATGCAGTTGTGTTATTTGTGTTTATTTTACTTATTAATATATGCTTTAATCTTATTAAAAGAGAGAAAATATAAAGACGAATCTTTTGGTTTTGGCATGATAAAAAGATTTTATGATAGATACTTATAATAATGGTAAAGCGTGTTTAATTATATGTTTTTATCATGCAATGTGCTTCTCAATAGAGTGCTAGTGCTCTATTGAGTTTTTATTGCAAAATTTGTCATATATAAATATAGTAATTTTATAAAAAACTATACTATAACTTCTAAAATTAAGCTGTGCTATAGCATAGATATTGCATATAAGCTTAGCAACTATTCCTTAAAACTCATATTTTTGCAATGCACGCAAGTAAAAAACTTTTTATAATCTCTTTACATATCTCTTAAGTTTCGCACGACTATGTATAGGAGTATAGGCATAATTAACATAATAAATCAATACACTAAATAGCAAATTTAGGTTTATTGTGTTTTTGCTGTATGTTGGATAAGTAAGTTTTTTTCTACAACACCATCAATACCAATGCATTGATTATTTTTTGAGAAATTACTATCTAGAGTCCAATAAGCAATGTGTTCAAGTTGCGTATAGGAATCTACAAGTGCTAGTATTTTTATATCAAGTAAATAATAATTTGCAAGATTCTGTGCAAGCGGGAGTAATGTATAATTTTTTTCATCAAGTATGAAAAAACTAGCCCCATGCTTTGCAAACATAAATAATATGGTTTTAAGTGGCAATAAGGGTATATTGTGTCTTTTTGTTATGGTTTTTACACAATCAGCAGTTACAATCTGGCTTAATTGCTCATGGGATTGATAGATGGGAGTTTGCTTTTGCATTACATTATCATTTTTAATTTGCTCTTTGAGTATTGCTAGAGTGTTTTCTTCGGTATAATAAAAATTATTGATATGGCAACTTGCATAATCACTAAGCACAACCGCATAAGGCACTTCATGTTTTTGCAATAAAGCCCCTAGTTTAAAATAAGATTCTAAGTCTTGTGTTGCAGTAGAATCTATATTAATATAAGCATAGCAATCAGATTCTATATATTTACATTCTTCAATATTTTTTATTTCAATAAATTTTCTATCATTATCAAAACCGCTAAAAATCAACATACTATCCCTTTTAATAAAAAGATTCTATAACCACCCCTTTTTCTTAAAAGCAATAAGTGGCAATATGGTTGAAATAATCATAATAAGCACAGCAAGCGGATACCCATAGTCCCATTTTAGTTCTGGCATAATCTCAAAGTTCATGCCATAAATTGTCCCAATTAAAGTTGGTGGCATCATGGCAACTGTCGCAACAGTGAAAAGCTTGATAATTTTGTTTTGCTCAATATTAATTTGGCTTGCTAGAATTGTTTGGATATTATCAAGCACATTAAGTTGGGATACATTAAATTCTACAAGTGAATTTAAATCTTTTAAAACAATGGTGAGATTGCGTTTAATATCCATATCAATTTTATCACTTTTAATAAGCGAAGTAATAGCGCGCCGTTTATCAAATAATGAATCACGCACACGCATGTTAAGCTCTTGCAAACTTGAAATACCTTTTAGCATTTTATCATAGGTATATTCATTTTTTTCTTCTAATACATTAATGCGTAATTTTCTTGCTTCTTTATCAATCCATTCTAAAATATCAGCATCTTTTTCTACACGGATTTCAAACATTTTATCAAGCA
>JARHZY010000111.1 GCA_029264655.1 Helicobacter sp.
ATTGCACAACATATTGCACATCTCTTTCTACTTTTGCACCAATAATTTTAGAACAACCTGAAAGCACTAGCGATAGTGTAAGCGAACTCATTGTAAAAAACAAGATTTTCTTCATAACAGAACTCCAGTAACATTATATTTGCAATAAATAATTGCAGTCTGGGATTTTACAAAAAAAAAAAAACAAGTCAATAGCAAACAAAAATAAAACATTATTGAATATTTTTCACTTCATTATATTAAATATGAGAATCTATTGAGTATATTATTTCATAAAATAAGTTTTATTATTTTCTATAAAACTACTTTTTAATCCCATATATATTCAATTGGCTTAATGGCATAAAAATAAAATTTTAAGATAACTTATATAGCGGGTAATAAAAATATAATCTGTATTGATAGAGATTTATGAGTTTAAGTAAGTAGCAATAAACTAGCAAATAGAAGCAATACAACAAAGAGATATTATGGTCTCACAAGATAATCTATCTTTAAATAAGAAAAGCTAAAAAAATTACTACATTGTGCATAATAAAAGATTCATTGCTATTAAACATTATAATGTAGCTTTCTTGTGGCAATAAGAGCATGTATTCAATGTGGCAAAGTATAAAACAAATGCAACATGATAAAATATGTTGTCTAAAGTAATATAAATATGTAAATATTGTAGCTACAATTACAATAATTTTATGTTTATGGGGATAGAGATTCTAAGACAAAAAGTCCTTTTATATTCATATTGTGTGTAGCGTAATATAAGATTCCATAATCTTAATGCAAGCAACAATACGTATGGTAGCTATAAGCATTTATTATTAAATAATTATTGACTATATATCATATTGCTATCATTTGTAGCTTACGTTTAAACCATGCTCCAACAATAACACAAAAAAGGGCTATATGGGGCAATAATGCAACTAATTGTATATTTGCCCCATCACCTTTTGCATAAGAATGCATACCAGCAAGATAGTAATTTACTCCAAAATATGTCATCAATACACTATAAAAACCAAGCACAGAAGCCACATTAAACACATAAGGCAAATATTCTTTTACAAACATACGCAAATGTAAAATGCATGCATAAATAGCAATGGTTGCAAGCGACCATGTTTCTTTAGCATCCCACCCCCAATATCTACCCCAAGATTCATTTGCCCAAATACCACCTAAAAATGTGCCTATTGTTAAAGCAATAACGCCGATAATCATACTGCGTTCATTCAAAATTGTAAGTGCAAGAATAGCTCTATCAATATGTGGTTTTTTATCATTACGCAATATATAGAGCAGCATACAAAGTATACCTAATACCATACATAACCCAAAAAATCCATAACTTGCAACAATAATTGATACATGAATATTAAGCCAATATGACTGCAAAACTGGCACTAAATTGCTAATTTGTGGATCCATAGCACCTAAATGGGCTACCATAAGCGTTATTCCAGCAAGAAAACTTGCTGCACATAACATAAGAAAAGATTTACGCAGCAAAATAGCAGCAAATACGCTAGCCCATGCAATATAAATCATAGATTCATAAGCATTGCTCCATGGTGCATGCCCAGCAATATACCAACGCACAAGCAATGCTAATGTATGCCATATAAATAATATACAAAGTAATATAAAAAAGATCTTTTTATAAGAATGCGGTAAAATTTTTGCCATAATAAGTGCATATAAAACAACACATAATGACAATAATCCAATAATTAAATACATGTATTGCAAAAGAGAAAACATATCAAAATAATTAAAAAATATTTCAGTCTGCACTAATGCATCACTAAGCAATATACCTCCTGCTTCTTTTTGTTGGATATTGTGAATAGATTGTAATACCCCATCAAGGTTACTAAAATCATCTTTCAAGATTCCAACAAGTAATTCTTTTTCTAAAAAAGAAGCAAGTGTGTTTATGCTAATAGCATATGATGGCGTAACTTCACTTTTATCTAAAATTTCATCTAAAGTTTTTATAGAATCTGCATTATCTCTTTTTGTATCCATTTGTTTTGGAAACTGCCCAACATGCTTACCCAAATACCAATCATTATATGCTATAATAACATCTGTAATTGCTGTGCTATTTGGCGAAAACCATTCAGCTCTGCCATGATAAGGAAAGATTCTAAGATAATTCCAAATGTTTTTTGCTTGCACATAACTTATTTTTTCATGAAGTTTTAGAATCTCTTTATCAAATGCATTTTGCTTTGCCGGTGCCTTACGCATAGCATCTTGCACAAAATTATAAATTTTATAAGCACTCTCAAATGACTTCCCTGCTTGGAGTTGTTGCATATCCATAACATCTTTTAATGCGACAAGCTTACCATCTTCTGCTTGCATGCCTAAAAGTTTCAACAACTCTTTATTATCCACATAAATAATACGCATACGCATCATATCAAAGGGAAATACCATAAGGGCAATAAGAAATTGATTTGGCGTTAAGCCATTTAAGTTTGTTGTGTGTGTAATTTTACGCATAATTTCTGTTGCAAAAGTATCAAGTGGTTTTAATCGCCCATCAAAATCTTGAATTTGTAATCTAGCAAAATGCTTAATATACTCTGATGGTATATTTTTTAATTTCCTCATACGATTCTGCAACGCATCATTACTATTATCGCTAAGCATTGTCTCCAAATCACCATATCGCTTTAATGCAGCATTTACATATTGATATTCTTCGTGGATAGCTTGAGATTGTGCTAACATGTCTGTTCCCACTGCAAACATGATATGTGCTAATATTATTATATGAAAAAGACGCATATTATTTTAATCAAACATTTAACATGATTTAAAATATTTTAAGCACGCACTACTTCCTGTCTTACAATAGAAGCTTCCTTAAGGCTTAAAACTCCCTGCTCAATTAAACTTTTAATTTTCTCATTACTATATACATTATGATTATATGCAATTACGCACACTTCATCACCTTCTTGTAGGAATCTTGTTTCCGCAAATTCTGTATAGCTTGTTGCCCCAATAGCAATAAGAATTTTTGATGGGTATTCTGCTCTTTTAATAATTGCGTCTAGATTCTCTAAAACCGCATGGTCTTCTTGTGTGTTGAGCTTTTTTACTATCCAATCAATAAGCTTTTGATAAAAATAATTATAATGCGTTAGTCTTGCATTATCCCCATACTGATGTGCATGCCCATCACAGATTAAAAAAGAAGTTAATGAGTAATTATCGCAAATACCACCTTCTGCAAATTTATCAATTGGGAGTTTAAAACCACAACCTTTTGAAGCAGTGGAAAAATTTTTCTTTTGGCTAATTTTTGTAGCATTGCTATCATTGCGTATTGAAGTATCATCAAATGCCATAAAAAATTTTGGAATTAATGTTTTTACTTTACCTTCTTCATATACAACTTCACATTCAAGCCCAATCTCTGGCTCTGCTTGAGCACGTAATGATGTGTCTTTTGGGAGAATAATCTTTTTATTATCAATGCAATACCGCCCTAAAAATGTATTATCTTTTGGGATATAAAATGGGAATATACCTTTTGGTGCTCCTTCCTCATCGCTTGCAACATGTATAAAATCACTAGCTTCTCCTGCTTGCTCTAAATGGTTTGCAAAATTACCTGCGATACCAAATCCTAAATATTCTTTCATTGCTTGCTCCTTAATCTTAAATATCAACTACGCAAATAAATATACCAAAAAATATTATGTTTTACATAATGTGTAGAGTATAATCTGTATTTCACATAAAATTGTAAAAATTCCACATAATATAATTAAGTTTTTAATTTGAGTGTATATTGTAGTAACATTTTTATACCTTATTGGGAGTATAGAAAGTAATACCCGATATGATAAAAACATAAGCAAAAAAGAGAAAATTTATGGTTTTAAGAGAACAATATGCTATAATAATACTTTTATATAAAATAAAATTTTTATAAATTTAAGGATAAAAACGCATGGCTTCATATATACATGCTCCATTTATACAACACTCTCCAATAAAAATATTTTTGCAACTATACCGCATAATCACCATAGGTTTATCTATTGCAATAAAACATATCATGATTTATTTATATTGCATTGTATTCTTGTGTTGCATGCAACAACTCCACGCAATAGATGAAATTCCAAATGCTATTGCCAATAGTGTGCTTAATAATGATGAAAATGAGGAAGCCCTAGATATAACCGAGCAGGCACAGCAAGCAAAGATTCTTAATGTAACAACATTGACAGACATAGCAAATTTAAGTGAGCAAACCTTATATGTAGGGCAATATATTAGCATTACTTATCGCCTTGTGTTACTTGATGAAGCACGTATTGTTTATACAGAGTTTAATCCATCGCTTGAGCAGCAAAATAGCCAAGCAAGCATGCAAAGTGTGCAACTTATAAAAGAAGGACAATGGGAAAAAGAAGATGACTACTATATAGCAACTTATACCTTTAAAATTATGCAACCAGAAATCAATATTCCTTCGCTTGTTGTGCATGTACAAAATAACTATTTACAAGATTCTATGCAAACAGAACCAATCGCTTTACATGCTCAGAGTCTGCACGCAATAAAAGGGTATTGTGGCGTTGTTGCACATAGTTTTAAAATTGTTGATTATACGCTTGAAAGCTATGATGATAACAACAATATGATTCTTATTGAATTAGAAGGTAATGGAAGCAATTTAGAAGATTTTAAATTACCAAATATTAAAGATCAAGAATTTGGACAAGGCACAAAGTTTGGTGATGAGTTAGCCCGTGTTAATGTTTTAGCACGTATTCCAAAAGAGCTTAACTCAATTGATTTTAGTTATTTTGATATTAATAAACACGAATTTGTATCCCTAAGTATCCCAAATACTATTAATATGGCAGCTTTTGATGATGAAATTAAGGAGGATTTAAATCCTAAAAGCTCATTTTTGCGTTTCACCAATATTCTTCTTTTGGTTATACTTGGAATCTTTTTATTATTTACATTAATAAAACGTTCATATTTTGGAGCTATTGTTTCATGTTTGTTGCTTGGGGTGATTGTATATAGAATCTTTGCAAATACTTATAGCATTAAAACACTGCCAAATGCACGTGTGCTTATACAACCCACACATAACTCAACAGAGCTTTTTGTTATTACAAATCCGACAAAACTTGAAGCTATTGATAAAAAGAATGACTACTATAAAGTTAATATCGATTCTAAAGTTGGTTGGATTAGTCGCAATGATACCAATAAGCGTTAGCTGCTAACATGAAAGGAGAAATATGCAAAAATTACGTGGTTATTTTGCTACTTTTACAATAGCATTGGGACTTGCATGCATTATAATTGGGATTTATTTATTTAAGAAAAATAATGGAAGGGCAGCACGTCGTTATTGTGGTTTATTTTTTCCTGCAAATGGTTTAAAAATGGAAAAAATAGGTGCATATGATTTAGAAGCACAACTTATTGTTGTTAATCATCAAAGTGCATCTGATATTATATGCCTTGAAGGAGACCATCCTTTAAATATTTGTTGGGTTGCAAAAAAACAATTAGGAGAAATCCCATTTTATGGCTATGCTCTTACATTACCAGAAATGATACTTATTGACAGGGAAGATAAAAAAGGTATTATCCAGCTTTTAAAAACAGCAAAAGAAAAGATAAGCCAAAACCGCCCTATTGTTATTTTTCCAGAAGGCACAAGAGGTCCGGGTAAGCGTGCATTCCTGCCTTTTAAGCCGGGTGCTAAAATTCTAGCTGAAAAGCTAAATTTAAAAGTGCAACCAATTGTTTTTATTAATACGCGTAAAGTCTATGATAGCAACCCAATTAGTGTGCAAACCAATATTGCACGCGTTGTATGTATGCCAGCCTTTACACCAGACTTCACTACAAATTGGTATGAACAACTTGAAAAAGATATGTTTGCAACTTATTGCAAGCATTATGACGAATTAAACCCAAATGAAAAACCTATAGATTCCATAGAATCATCACAATAAGAATAAATATATTATCTTTGAATATACAATAAGGTTTTATATTTATAAAATACATGTTAAGGATATATGTGCCAAAGATTCTAAGATTTTATTGCTTTTGCTGTTGTGCTATAATCATACTTTGCATTATCATAAAACAACAACATATCCCATATAATACACGTGTAGCATTACTTACTACTCCATCATATTATAAGCATTATAATAATGAACCACTTATTGCATATACTGCATTATTGCCAAATCCAGAAATAAGTGCACATGCTAGTGCATTGGTTACCAAAGATTCTAAACTTATGGCACTTTTTTATGCAGGCACAAGAGAGGGTGCTGAAGATGTAAAAATCTATCAAAGCTTTTTAGATATAAAGGCAAATAAATCCATAGTATGGAGTAATGCAAGAGTATTGCTTACACCTGATATGCTCACACAATTTAGTGGCAGGCTCATAAGAAAAGTAGGCAATCCAATAGTATTTAAAGATTCTTATGGCAGAGTGCATCTCTTTGTTGTTGGCGTTAGTCTTGGTGGATGGGCTACTTCAAGAATCTATCAATTGCGTTTTAGTGATGATTTAATGCAAATATATTATGTGCGTGAATTGCATTTAAATCCATTTGCAAATTACTCTCATCTTGTACGCACACCGGCAATGCCACTTGAAAATGGTGGTTTTATACTTGCCTTCTCACATGAAATGTGGCATAAATTTCCACTTATTGGTGCTTTTGATAAACATGGGAACATGCTTTTCACAAGACGTATAAATAATTTAAAAGCACAATTACAACCGAGCATTGTCGCACTAAACCCTAAAGATTGTGTCGCATTGTATCGCACAAACAACCGCTATGATACAAACGCATATTATCAAACTTGCACAGATTATGGAAAAACATGGCATAGCACACAAACAAGCAATCTGTATAATTATGATAGCTCTGTTTTACTTGTTAATATAGGTAATGAAGTAATACTTATTACAAATGATGGCAAACATAACCCATTATTCAAAAATAACACTCAAAAAAAAGATAGACAAAGTCTTAGCTTGTATTGGTTACAGGATAAAATAAAAGGTAAATTTATATATATTGATACTATTGATACTGCTCCACAAACAGGTGAAGTAAGCTATCCTGCTGCAACTTTAAGTAATGGTGTGTTACATATTACTTATACTTATAACCGCAAAACAATAAAGCATACTGCCATTAATCTACAAGCTTTGCATCACAATATAACATTCATTAAGCAAACCATGATGCAACACGATAGCATACAAAAGGATAATTTATGATTGCTGTAAGCATTTGCATTCTTGGAATCTTATTGTTATTATTGCAATCTATATATTTCCCCATAATAGCTAAATACAATACTTATACAATCTCTAAAGATTCTATCCCATATGTTCAATATTCTTATAAAAGAATATTGGCATTTTGGATTACTTTTTTCTTGCTTGCTTTGCTGTGTTTTATCCCTATTATAAAACAAGTAAGCATAGTGCGTTTGCTATATTCTTATTTTGATGCACCTAGTTTTTTGGCTATTATCCTTATTTGTATAGCATGTATCAAAAAAGTATTGCTCCCATATATACAAATCAATCATAACATGTTATATGTATATAACATACAATTTAATGTGTATTGTGCCTACGTACTTTTTCTTTATGGAAGCATATTTTATGGTGGCGTGCTTGGTTTTGTAGAATATGATATTTACCATTTAGCAATATTGTGGCAGGGTATTATAGGGTTTATAATTCTTATATCACTTTATATATGTAGCTCTGCAATCGGGATATTAGGGCTTTTGGCACTCATATTATTTTATTTATTTGGATCTGAAAATGTAAGTTTCTTAGAGAGTTTTATATGTCCTTATTTATGGCTTTATTGTGCTAGTTTTATTATCTTGAAATCATGTGTTTATTGCTATCACATATTAGTAAAATCATAAATTTTATACAATACAATAACCCTTCAAGTAAATAAGCCTTTCAGAATCTAAAACAAAAATAAATGCAATAGTTTTCATGAAAAATAAATTACACATAAAAAGACTTTTTAGAATCTAAAACAAAAGCACACATGATAAATTTATGCTCCATGTAAAAACAGGTAGTTTATTTTTAATACTATCTAAATTTTTACAATCCCTTTTAATAAAAAAGTAAAGGCAAACAGCGGAAATAAAAGTAACTTTAAAATAAAAAGTAATTTGTAAATTAAGTATTTTAATTAAAATGGTGTGCGATATAAAATACTCAATAGTTTTATAAAAAAGTAAGGGCAATGATTACAATAGAATCTAAGTTATAAAATATAGTTGCTATTTATCCATATTATATCATAAGAGAATTTTCATATTATAAAATATGCTTTTTGTCTTGTTGTATGCCATTGCTATTTTATTGGACTTACTATTCTTGTTTTGATTAGGCATCAAAAATTTTTAATGCAAAATATTGCACTTTTTTGCTTAGTAATAAATAATATTGAAGCGATAAAGCCGTATTAGTATTATGAATATAAAGAAGGTAGCTTTAGAAAAAGTAAAAAAAATTTACAAGCTACTAGATAGAATCTTATAAATCATTAATAGATTTTAAGCCTAGAAGCATTTTATTATATACAATGTGAAATACAAAAACTTGTTAGCACCAACTATTCTATATCATACATGGAATATATCTTATAGATTATAATTTTCTCTATAAAAGCCGATTATATTGCAATCTGTAGAAAGGGTAAATATGAATAGAATATTAAAATATCTTCTTGCAAGTATAATAGTTTGGAATGGTGTGCTTTATGCAGAGTTTCCATATGCACCAGATTTTTCACTTTCTTCGCATGTATTACAAGAACCTCCAGCATTACCACAAGTTTATGGCGTCATACTACCAAACGCATGGGAATATTACGCCTCTGAACCAACAGAACAAAATATACTTTTACCCACAGCACCAGTGGTTATGGAAATTTGTGCCATTGTTGATACAATAGTATATTTTTATCCCACAAAGGAAACATTAATGCAGGGGTGTTATCGCGGTGATAAAGGCTTATTGCATCTTGTATTGCAACCATACCAGTATTTACCATCATTAACAACATTACAATCAGTGCGTCTTATGCCACATAACGCACATACATATATATACCCAAAGATTGTTATTTATTATAAAAGCACAGAACAAGCTCAAAATTTTCTTACAAGTATAGAATTAGGTGATTTTGCAGATGAGCATGGAGTTTTGGTAATTAATGGGCAGACTTTTCAATACAATCATGATGTAATGCTTGCATTCCATGAGCTTATTAATGAAATCAGTGATAGCATGTATTTACCAGAAACAAACCATACAATGCAAAATTATATAGCCTATCCACCGACATATAAACATTAGCATATTAGTAAAATACTCTATTGAATATTTTAGGAACAAATTTTGCTTCCTTTATGTAATATTTTGAAATGGAGTTTATTATGGCTATCAGTGTAGATGAGAGAGCACCAATTCTTTTACAAAAGCTTCCAAAGGCAAAGGATTCCTTAAAACTTGTAGATATACAAAAAACATTTAGCATTATCGAAGAAGTGCCAGCCATTGATGCCATAGCCCAAGATAATGGACCCGCATATAACGAACAAATTAATGATATACTCCATACAATGAAAGCTTTACAAATTGCAAAAAAGAGTCTTAGAGATGTGCAAAGTGTTACAAAGGACATAAAAAGTAATTATAAAACTGAAAAAAATGATGCATGGGCACCAATTGATGATACAATGCTTCGCCAACGTTATGACGCAACACAGCAAATTAAAAATATTCTTAAAAATGCAGTTCTTAACCACAAAAATGTTTTTACTTTGGATTATGCAAAAGATGGAGTAACACTCGACTTACAACGCAAAGACATTAATATGTTAAATTTGCGTGATGAGCATTCTATTAATATATTTTATGATAATATAGAGCGTCTAAGCCAACAGATTGAAGAGAATATACAGAAACTACAAGGTAAAATTGATAAAATCAATCAAGATCGTTGGCTTTCTATGGAAAATTTACGGAATGTGCGTCTTGAACAAAAAGAAGTCAATGCGGGTTTAAAAAATGCAAACCAAACGCCAAGTTTAGCAAGTGCATTAGCCCAAATAGCACAGCAACAAAACACTCAAGAGACACCAGCACAAATAAAACAAGATATAATGGCAAGTGAAATGAAAGCTGCAGAATCTCCCAAGCAAAATATTACAGATTCTATGGCTACATCTACAACACAACAAACCAATACAGACAATGGAAATAAAACAACGCAAACTCAAGAAGCAAATAAAGCGGCACAAGATTCTAATGCTACATTGGCAACAAAAGAAGATATACTAAATACCGCTAAAGATAGCACAACACAAGAAAAACCTGCTAGCACAACTAAAACACAAGATTCTAATGCCAATAAAACACAAGTAGCACAAGCTACACAAACAGATACAGCACCAACTAGCAACCAATCTGATAATACCAAAAAAGTTGAACAGCAAAATAAAATAGTTTCTAAGGATACTGCTTCACAATCTACACAAAAAGCAGAAAGTGAAAATGCAGAACAAACAATAGACCTCTTTGTATAAGCATAATTTTTATCCTTTATATATCCCACAACATAGAGTTAAAGAGGGTTAATAGGGATAGTTCGTTTTAATAAAGTATGGTTAATTATATGATAAATAAAATACACAAGATAGCACATTATATAGCACAATGCTATTACTAAATTTTAACTATATGTTTTTATATATTAGCCCACTTAGTTGAAATTTTATACTCTATTATAGGAAAGCTATATTATATAAAAAAGATAAGGCGTTCTATAGGTAAGTCTAAACAAACAATCATAAATAATAGCTTATTTATGATTGTTATTGTTTTACATAAAACCAAAACAACCAATGTAATGTTTAAGTCATTAAAAAATGAACATAAAGCATGCTATCGAACACCATTTTCATCTAAGTAAAGCATAGTTACGGGTATATTTTTTAAATAAATTAAAATTATTATGATTAATTTGGAATAAAATTTATATAGTTTTTATTTGACTTATCCGCGATATTATAAATTTTACTAAATATTTATCTTTAGGTTCTAACCCACCTATATAATCGTAAAACTTAATATCTTATATTCATTTTGCAAAAGCTTTTTTTGTTACTATACTTTTTTCATTATAGAATGGTGGTGCAAGCTTATCATAATACTTTTTATCCATTAGCCCCTTATATATTTCTGCTATTTGATAGATAATATCTAGCAAACAGCTATCTGCAAAGCCATAATTTGATTTAAAAGTTTGTGATTTATTTACCTCTTCACATGTGCTTTGACTTCTTGGATAAAAATCTTCATCAACATAGGAGCAAAATAGACTATTCGTGTATCTATCAAACATATGCCCTGCTACTTCTTGATTATATGCATCTTGCAATATTTGCACAATATATTGCTTTCATGATTGAAACTTTTTTCTGTGTTGGAATATCTTTTTTTGTTTGTATAATTTTAAAAAATATTGTAAATAAAGATTTTTACTTCCATATTGCTTATGTTTTAATTTATATATTTGGCACATTAAAACATAAACCTTAATTTTATACTTATCTTTAAATAATTATAGCCTACTGCAAGCCTTATAAAAACTTTACATTTAGGTTAAACAAGGGCAGTAGTAATACATAGATTCTCCCTAAAGTGAAAATTATAACGGGCTATATTCATATAGATTACACTGCAATGATATACAAACAATGATTACAAGTTTAAAGCGATTCGCCACGTACAAATTTATTAATACGCACAAATCCTTCTTTAATTTGGGCTAAATCACATGCAAAACTCATACGCACAAATCCATCCATGCCAAATGCACTACCGGGCACTAAAGCAACACCAACTTGTTCAAGCAAAGCTTTGCAAAATTGCATACTATCACCATTATAGCCTTTTACATTTTGTATATTGATAAAAAGATAAAATGCACCATCTGGTTTCACGACATTAATGCCGGGTATTTCTTCAATAAGCTTACATGCAATATCTCTACGTTCTTTAAAAGCTTCACGCATAGCCTCAATATCAGGATCAGCACTACCATTAAGTGCCATAATTGAAGCTTTTTGCGTTAAAGAATTAATATTTGAAGTGCATTGGCTTTGGAGATTATCCATAAGCTTTATGAGTTTTTGATCCTTGCAGGCTGCATAACCCATACGCCAACCAGTCATTGCTACAGATTTACTTAAGCCATTAATTGTAATTGTTTTTTGCAGTATAGAATCATTAAGCGATGCAATACTAACAAAAGCACCATCATATACAAGCTTTTCATACATTTCATCGCTAATCACCCAAAGATTATGTTTTATAGCAATATCAGCAATTGTTTGTAATTCTTCTTTTGTATAAATCATACCTGTTGGATTTGATGGGCTTGTTAATACAATGGCTTTAGTCTTTTGTGTGATTGCCCGTTCAAAATCTACACCACGTGCTTTAAATCCATATTCTTGCGTAGTGGGGATAAAAATGGGCTTCCCTCCACTATATGTAACTAATTCAGGATAAGTTACCCAATATGGAGTTGGGATAAGCACTTCATCACCATCATCAATGATTGCTTGAAATGTGTTAAAAAGAGATTGTTTTGCACCATTACTTACAATAATCTCTTTTGGCTCATATTCCAAATTATTATCTCGTTTAAGTTTTTGGGCAATTGCTTGTAATAATTCAGGGATTCCTGCAACAGCAGTATATTTTGTGAATCCACAATTTAATGCACGTATGGCTTCATCTTTGATAACTTGCGGTGTATCAAAATCTGGTTCTCCTGCACTAAAGCTTAACACATCTTTGCCTTCTGCTTGGAGTTTCCGAGCAAGGCTTGCCACAGCAATTGTTGCTGATTCACTCAAACTTAAGATTCTCTTAGAATATTGTTGCATTGCAACTCCTTATTATGTAAAAATAGCTTATATGTTAGCAAAATAACTTCAACTATAAATATAAACGCACATTTAATTTCTCATCTAAAAATATAGAGATGAAAAAACTTAACATTTTGTTTTCATTTGTCATCAAACTTACTGCGATTTTATCGCGTTCTAAAAGTTTTAAGAAGAATCCAATAAGGCAATCAGGCAGTGGATGCGAATCTGCAAATTTTACTTCTAATTCATCAAATACTTTTTCTTTTAAGAAATTTATTTCGCTCACACCAGCAATATCAAATAAATCTGCTTTAAAAGCTTTAAATGCTTCATAATCTCTAATAACACCTGTGCAAGTAAGGCTAAGCTTACGTGCCTCCATAGCACCCTCAAGTGTAAAACCCATATTCATATAAACACCTCTTTAAATAATGTATGACAAATAGATTCTAAAATTGGCTTAGAATTTTCCACAACACTTTCATACCTTCACTTAAATCATATCGAAAATGCTGTATAATGCTTGGCACAATGATTGCTAAAATCACCAAAGCTACACCTATTTTAACAGGGAATCCTATAACAAGTAGATTAAATTGTGGGTGCGTTTTCATAATCATACCAAAAATAATATCGGTTAAAAGTAAAACCGCAATAATAGGAAATGCCATTGAAAAACCAATAAGAATCATATTGGCAAATGACTTCACAAAATATTCAACAATATTATTACTAAGCATAAAACCCCCTAAAGGCGTATCATTAAGCGTGCGTGCAATAATATCAAGTAGAAGATAATGAAAATTAAAATGTAATGCCATAAGAATAGATAGGAATACAACAACTTGAGATACTATTGGCTTTGTTGCACCACTCATGGGATCATAGGCACTCGCCATTGTTAAACCCATCGAAAAGCTTGCCAAATCGCCAGCAAATACAATTGATGAAAAAATAATTTGCAATACAAGTCCGCAAGTAAAACCTAAGAGAATCTCAAATAGCCCGCCAATCATAAAAGCCGTTAATGTTGGATATGCTATTATATCTGTTACCATTGGCATAAAAACAACTGCAAGCACAAATGCAAGTGCAACACGCACACTTATGGGAAGAAGTTGGTTATCAAAAAAAGGAAAAAAAGCAAGAACACCACCAAAACGCAATAAAAGCATCAAAAATGCCATAACATTTGCATTTGTAATATAAGATAGAAAATCAAGCATATATAACCTTAAATTTATAACAATATTTTAGAATCTTTATAATTATTGCATTATAGCATGAGTTTCTAAAAATGCTAAGCCTTATTACATAGTAACTTCAAAATACAATAAAAAAGTTATTGTATTTTGATATGCATACTAGAATCTATATAAACACATATATTCATAAAAATAAACTTTTTAGAATCCAGAGCCAAAAAGAATGTAATAGATTCTGTAAAATTTCATTTGGTTGGTGATTATTTTTTGCCAACATAAATATATTATTTACTCCAATATATTTTTGTAGAGTGCATAAGAAATCTATATTTTTAATACAATATTCTATAGAATCTAAATATAACACACCTTATGTTTCAAAATCTAGCAGGAGATAATCTGAAAAGACATAATTTTTATTGCACGCCAGCAGAAAGTCAAAGGTTACGAGAAATGGCAGAACAATATAATATGAAAATTGCAGAATTTATCAAATTTAAAGTATTTGATAAACACAAAAATATGTAATAAAACATGTGATTTTATTATATAATACATCTTTATTTTATTTGAAAGGATAGTTTATGGAAAACAAGTTTTTGAAAGTAAGCAAGAAGCTTAGTGCAGTCGTTTTAGGTGCAACATTATTGTGTGTGAATATGCAAGGAGCTACATTACAACAGATAGAAGCAAAGAAAAAGGCAGAGGAAAAAGCACAAAAAGAAGCACAACAAACACTTAAAGAGAATCAAGTAGTTATCACTTATGATAATAATGTTATTGCAGAATTAGCAAATGATATACCAGAGGACAAAAAGAAAATGCTAAAGCAAGCAATATATTATGCAAATATTGCAAAAGGTGAATATAG
>JARHZY010000057.1 GCA_029264655.1 Helicobacter sp.
AACTTTCGCACCATTACGCAATGCTTCTATAACAACTTCTAAAGCCGAACATTCTATAGCTTTTTGTAATTCTTCTTGTAAATTATTATCCATTTAGAATCCTTATAATTTCATAAAAATGCAATAACGACAATTATCCTTTTAAGTTATTTTACTTAAAAGTTATAGTATTGTCAATGTTTATTGTTATTTATTCACATAGTAATATGTAAAACTAAATAAAATATAAGTGCTTGCTCTAATTTTGTATTGTGATTATCTAATATCTTGCAGTAAAATTACTACAATAAAGTATATTTATCTTAATTTTATAAATTCTATAATTATTTTGGTTCAAGTGCCTTGAGTTCAAGCACTTTGCGTTGCAAAGTAGCATTTTCTAAACGGCTTTGCTCCACATCTATACGCAATGCATTTCTTGTTTGGTGTAAGTTCCATAAGACTCCAAAAGAAGTAGAGCCAAAAAATAAATAACCAGCATATAATCCAATAAAGCATGCAGCTAAAGCTGTGCCCACAAAAATACGCTTTGAATACACAATATAATTCCAATTGTATTTTTGTTTTTTGGCTTTTTTATGCTTTTTTTCTTTTTTTCTTTTTTTAGATGGTTTTGTATCTTGAAGAAATGGGCTTTCTTTATCGCTCTGTTGTGTTATATTTGATTCTAAAGTATTAGATTGTATGGTTGTATGCGTATCTATATTATTTTGTTGCATTGTTGCTAAATTATCATTTACAGATATTGCAGGTGTATCATCTATAATTTCACTAGTTTGGTTAGAATCTTGTGAATCATGTGGTAATGTATCTTTTGCAGGTTGATTAGAATCTAGAGTAGTATCAGATGATATATCTTTATCTATAGGAGGAGTTTCGTTGTCAAGAATTGCTGTTTGCATACCATCATTTACATTGCTATGCAATTTTGCTGTTTCAGTAGATATATGTTGTATTTTTGTTTCTTGTCGATAATCATAAATATCATGAGATTCTAATGTATTTATTGCAGTTTCATTACTAGATTCTGTTAGATTTATAATGTCGTTATGGGAATGTTCTTGTGTTTGTTCTTTATCTTTTTTTATTTCTTCGTTACTATGCGGTAAAGTTTCTTGAATATTATTCTTAGAATCTTGCATATAAATTCTACTCCTAAATGCCATTTATCAGGAATTATAACATGTTTTTGATAAAAAAATAAAAATTACATGAAGGAATACCATTAATATAAGATACAATAAAATTTTTGAAGCACTCAAGGAATAACTTATGGATAAAGAAACATATTTTTTGCAACTCTTACAGCAAAGTGGGGTAACATATCAAATTACTGATGATTGTGCATGGCTTTCACCTTTACTTTACAATCAAAAGCAAAACGGCATAAAAAACACAAAATCATATATTATTGCAGCTGATAGTTTTATAGAAAATATCCATTTTCGCATACAACATACAACATACAACATACAACAACATATTGCTTATAGGGCGATTAAGCGTTATACATATCCAAACCAATGGCTTAGCTATGAAAATACAGCAAAAAAAGCCTTTCTTGTTAATATCTCTGATATATTAAGCTCTGGGGCATTACCCAAATATGCATTACTTGCTATTGTATTACCAAAAACATTGCAAAAAGAACAAATAAAAGCAATTGTATCGGGTATTACCCAAATATGCCAAACACACCGCATACAATTAATTGGTGGTGATACAATGTGTGGCAATGAGCTTGCTTTTCATATCACAATAATTGGTGATTTAATTGGGCATTATCTCCATAGAAATGCTATAAGAAATGGAGATTTACTTGCCTATACAAGTATGCGTAAGGGAGATTTAGGCAATAGTCTGAAAACATTACGCATACTTTTACGCTATGGTGCACAAATAAATACAATACCGCATAATTGCATTGAATCTGCAAATATTTATAGCCGTTTTGCATTGCCTTTTTTACGCATACAATTTCTTAAAAAATCACATCGATTGCTCCATGCTTGTATGGATATTAGCGATGGTTTAGCCAATGAAATAAAACGTTTAGAATCGCAAAATAAGTTAGCATTCACGCCTTTGTCAAACTTGCAAAAAAGAGTATATCAAAGTGGAGAAGAATATGAATTGCTCTTTAGTTTTCCACCAAAGCACTTACATGCTCTGCAAAAAATAGCACACACTACACGCACAAGACTTCATGTTGTAGGGAAATTTGGTCGCTATAAACCACATTTTTTTCATATCATAAAATGGCATACATAAATCTCCTTTGGAACTAAAGAGAGAGAATAAAAATAAACATGAAATAAGGCATAGTAATTGCTTTATTGAACTTCTTATGCTATCATTATAGGCTTATCAAGAATATAGAATATAAGGCTATGTAATGTCAGTAGAAAACAATCTCCATGAAGTTAAAGAGAAACTCGCAAAAGACCAAAATCTCCTTGTTAGTGCATTTCGTCTTGAGACATTCTATAAAAAATATAAAAAATTTATTTTTATTGTGTTTGGGCTTATTGTGCTTTTTGGAATCTATCAAGGCATCATGATATACCAAGAACATCGCACTACAACGCAGGCAAATGAACTCATGAATACATTATATAGCAAGACAGCTACTGATGAAGAGAAAAAGCATGCTGAAGCTATACTTGCTACCATAAAGCCTACACTTTATGATTTTTATCGCTATACACAATTGCAAAATTTAAATCCGTTGCAATTAAAAAATGATGAAAATCTTGCTTTATTGCAACAATTAAGCCAATCAAAAAACCCATTAATTGCTGCATTGGCAAGCTATCAGTATGCAAGTCTTAGTGAGAATCTTGAATTATTAGAACATTTTAATGCAGATGTAGCTCCTATATTGCGTGATAGAGCAAGATTCCAAGCAGCATATTTATATCTACAAAATAATAATATGCAAAAAGCACATGAGATTCTCCAATCCATACAATTCAATGGCAATAATCAAATAGTTGCTCGTATGGCGACTTTACTAAGGCATTATGGAGTTCATACAGATATGTTATCGCATACAAAAGTTGATGCAACAAATAAAAAGGATTAATCATAATGTTTTCTATACTAAAACCCTATTTTTTTTCTTTTTTACAAACAAAAATATTTATCTCTATTGGCATATTTGTATGTATATTTTTTTACAATGGTTGTGATTCTCAAAAATCCTTTGTGCCACAACATATTAAAGGTGCAATAAAGTTTAATGACTCACTTGATAAAATCATAGTAAATGCAAATAGGGTAGGTGCCAAACTTCAAAATAATGCGATTATTGCAGATAATAGTGTTGCACATATTGTATTTAAAGACTCTGAAAATTTGCTTTACACAGATTCAAAGCAATGGCTCATTGCTAATGGTTGTGCAGGATTATCTATCGTCCCAATCATATACCAAGATAATCAAGTTATGCTTGATAGAGTGCATACAAGAGAGATTGCAACACAAGGTTGTGTTGTTAGTGCAAGCATAAAAAAGAATATTGTTGCTGGTGTGCTTGCAGATAACACACTTTTTTTATATGATACAACAAAAGGTGATTTTACTCTTCAAACAAAAGAAGAAGCCATTTATGCTATCTCATCAATGAATGCAAATCCAGTTATTCTTGATACACTTGTAGTTTTTCCAACACTTGATGGCAGACTAAATACAATTGATATAGCACAGGGTAAGAGTATAAAAAATATTATTGTCAATACAGAAAAATTTTTGAATAATATTATTTATCTAAATGTGCAAAAAGATGAATTAGTAAGTGCAACACATAAGCGTATTTATACACTTATACATGGCGAATCTTATGGTAAAGAACTTGAAATTCGCGACATTTATTTTGATGGAGAATATATCTATGTTTTAAGCCTTAATGGCACAATTTATCAACTTGATAAAACTTTAGCAGTTGTGCAAAGCTTGAGGCTATTGCATGCAAATTTGAATGGTATTATTATCAAAGATGGGCATCTCTATACCTTTGAAAATAGTGGGGGGTATCTCATTGATATAACATTGCAAGATTTTAGTTATGAGGTTTTTAAATTAAAATTTGGTATGCAACGTTGGTTTAATAAACGCATCACACTTTTTTATGGACAAAACATCTTATATATCAACAAAAATATTTTAGATTTTAATAAAACTTTACAAAAAGTGCTTTATGAGAAAAAATAGTAATAGTATATTTGTCAAGACATAGTGTTAGGTGAAAGGAGGTTTAATGGCAAATATTATTTTATGCGATATTGGTAATTCTTTTTTACATTTTTATTATGCAGGGAGAATATGGCGTGAAAATCCTAATAATATTACCTTAAAAAAACCTCATATTCCAATCTATTACATTAGCGTAAATCCAACTTTTGAAAAAAAATTGCTTGATTCGCATAAAACATGTATTAATCTTGAACGTTTCATAAAATTGCGTAGTGTTTATAAGGGGCTTGGAGTTGATAGGAAAGCAGCGTGTAAAGCAGTTCATAGTGGTGTGATTATAGATGCAGGTAGTGCTATTACTATTGATATTATGGAAAATAATGAGCATGTGGGTGGTTATATTTTACCCGGTATTAGCTCATACCAACATTTATACCAATGTATTTCACCAGCTCTCCATGCACCACTTGATTTAAGTGTTAATCTCTATGCACCACCACAAAATACAAGAGAAGCTATAAGTTTTGGAATACTAAAAAGCATTGTTTTAATGTTAAAACACACAACGCAGACTAAAAAAATGTATTTTACTGGTGGCGATGGTAAGTTTTTTGCTAAATTTTTTGAGCATAGCATATTCGATAATACACTTATTTTTAAGGGCATGCAACAAGCACTCAAAGAAAATAATATACTTTAAAAGGAGCGATATGCTAACAATTGCATTGCCAAAAGGGAGAATAGCAGATGAAACACTGAATCTATTTACAAAGATTCTTAATAAACCAATACAATTTGCTGATAGAAAACTGATTTTAAAAGAACAATATTTTACATTTTTGCTTGTACGTAATCAAGATGTCCCTACTTATGTGCATTATGGTGCTGCAGATTTAGGGGTTGTTGGATTAGATGTGCTTGAGGAACATAAGGATATTGATGTTGCGAGATTACTTAATCTTCATATAGGTAAATGTAAGGTTGTGCTTGGTAGTGAATGTGGCAAGCCAATTAATTATTTAAAACCTAGAATACGCATTGCAACAAAAATGACAAATATTACACAAAACTTCTTTTCTGCTCGTGCAATTGCTGTTGATGTTATTAAGCTTTATGGTTCTATTGAGCTTGCACCTTTAGTAAATTTAGCAGATGGCATTGTAGATATAGTAGAAACAGGTAGCACTATGAAGCAAAATAATCTCCAAATCGATGAAATTATTATGGAATCTAGTGCCTATTTAATCGCAAACACTAATAGTTTTTTTGCAAATAAGGATATTATTTTACAATTACAAGAAGATTTAAAAAAGTTCTTATAGTATTTTTATTAAAGTTTATTTTTGTTTTATATTTCTTTAATTTTTTTATAAAAAAAGTTTAAGGTTGGATTAAATAATGCTATAATTCCAACAGATTTTGCTAGGAGTCTCTCATGCGTATTTTAGTTATACATAATAATAAGGAATTACTTGATTGCGTATCAAAAGAATTAAGTAAAAAAAATTATCAAGTTGATTCTGCACAAAATGTTAAAGACGGAGAATATCATATTAGCGTGCGTAGCTATGATATTGTTTTGGGTGCTTGGCAACTTTCAGATGGTGGTGCTCAAGATATTATTTCTGTTGTTAAGGGGAAATATTCAAAAGTCCCAGTTATTATATTAGGCGACAATGAAGCCAAGCATGAAGTCCAAGCGTTTAAATATGGTGCTGATGATTATCTCTCATATCCATTTGATACTGAAGTGTTATTGGCAAGAATCCAAGCAAGACTAAAGCTTGTAGATTCTAATCTCATTGAAATTGGAGATATTGTAATTATCCCTGATGAAGAAAGGATAACATTTAAAGGAAAAGATATTGAAGTAAAAGGTAAGCCTTTTGAGGTACTTACCCACCTTGCACGGCAAAGAGATCAAATTGTATCAAAAGATCAATTATTAAATGCAATTTGGGACGAACCAGAGCTTGTAACACCAAATGTTATTGAAGTTGCAATTAATCAAATACGACAAAGGATGGATAAACCACTCAATATCAATACAATAGAAACGGTGAGAAGACGTGGCTACCGCTTTTGTTACCCTAAAAAGTAGAGTTATTGCCATTCTATAATTAAAGCAATATTGGGTTTTACTCTATATTTCTCATGTGGATCCCCACGAATATAAACAAGTATTTAGATTTATTGATTTTGGTATTTAATGCTATTTACTTGAATTACGCATCACAAAATAATATTAAAAAGCCTACCATACAATACAAATAATGAGAGATATGTATAATCAATTTATAAAATGGTAATTTTTTAACGCGAATTAAAGAAAGATTCTGGGGTAGGGGGGTGAAAAAATATAAAATTTTTATTTACAAGTATAAAAAATGTTGATTAGATGGGTATTAATTATTAAATATATTGGAATGAAAAATATTTGCTAGGATAGTTTAAAGCTAAACCTAATTATATAGTGTTTTTTTATTTACTGGTGTTAAGAAAGCTTGCATCACACTGCAATAGTCTTAAATATTATATTATTAATACTATTTCTATTTTTTATATTAATACTAGATTTTGCGATGAGTGTATAAAGTTTTATATGTATTATATGATTAATTTTCACATTTTTACACATATTAATATAAAATTTAGTATATTCTCATATAAAATATTTTTTATTAAAATATTATGCTATCCTTAACTTATAGAGCTTTAAATTACAGGAGTTTGTTATGAATAGAATGTTGTGGTTATTTGTTTTACTATCTAGTTGGCTTTTTGCTGCAGTCAATATTAATACAGCAAGTCAAAAGGAATTAATGACATTACATGGCATAGGCGAAGCAAAAGCAAAAGCTATTATTACATACCGCACAAAAACACGATTTAAGCAAATTGAGGATATTATGCAGGTAAAAGGTATTGGGCAAGCTATTTTTGATAAAATCAAGAATGATATTACTATAACAAACCAACAGCAAACTACAAGAAAATAAAAAGCCTAGTTGCAATATTTTATTGCATCTCTAAATATTATATTGATTGCATAAAATATTGTATTAAGGATTTATAGTCTTGTGCGTATTTTTTTATTACATATCGAATCTAATAATAAAATAGAGATTTGATTATTAAGCGAATAGGTAGAACAAGTTATGTGATAAGAAAAAGTAGGCTTGTAAGATAAATGCAGTGAGCATGTTAAAAAACTTTACATTTAGTTAGTATATTTATTTAGAAAATACTATTTACTATTCACTACGATATAGATACAAGAATAATCATGTAGGCAATATATATTAATATTTACTTACATTGTATATAAAGTAATAATAAGACTATAGAAAAATGTTTGTATTTGTAGCAGCAATACATTTATTTTAAATATAGCTTTATAGTAATTTTGCTATAACTCTAGCAAGTATATGTGAAATAAATGCAATTTTCTTATCTTTTGATTTTATTTTACTTATTTCATAAATCTAAAATATTTCTATATTCTGTTATAAAAATTATTTTTCATTATATTATAGAAGTTACATTAAAGTATCTTATATGAGAATTTGTTGTTTGATGGACTTTATAGAATCTTGTATTTGTGTCTAGTTATTTGTTGTAGCATTCTTGTATCCTTTATATGTTTTTTACCAATTTTATTATTAAAATTTTATTATTGTGGCGTGAATGTTTATCGCTTTAATGATTTTTATAAATGAGTGTCATTGGGAATAGAATCTTATCTTTTTGTTTAACTAAATTATTATAGTTTTGGTTTTTGTTGCAAAATGCTATATTATTTTATGCCTTAAATATTAATCTATGCCTTCATGATAAGTTTTCAATATTTTGTGTCATTTTTAGTAGTTATTCTCAAATTGTTATTGCATTCTTTAAGGTCATGCTTAATGATTTGTTTTTAAACAACATATAATGTAAAACTTTTTTTGTTAGAATCTATTGCGATGCTATAAATTTGTAATCTATGTTTAATTTAGTGGCTCGTAAAAAAAATTAACATATAAGCATTAATGTTTATTGGGGAAGGCATTAGAAATGCGTATCAAACCATCTTGCAATATCACTTCTTATGGTGTGCTTGAGTTGTAAGCCAAAAATAAAATCATCTTTTTGGGCTTTTAATAATAAGCTTAATGCACCATTACGCAAACGGCTTAAATATGGATGATCAATTTGATTATAATCGCCTAGAAATACAATACGACTTTTTTCACCCATGCGTGTGCCAATAAGTTTTATAGTTGCATCAGATGCATTTTGCACTTCATCAAAAATAACAAATTTATTATGCAGTGTAATCCCTCTAGCATGTGCAATGTCCATAACCTCAATGCGATGTTTTTCAAGAAAATATTGCGTTGCATGCTCTTTATCAAAGCCTTTGCTCTCTCCTTTATATTCAATACGTTTTGCAAGTGAATGTTCCTTGAGACGCTCAATAATAAAGTTTATACTACTAAAAAGTGGGTACATAAAGTAGTGTAACTTTTGATCTTCATCGCCTTTACGGAATCCAAGCTCAGCTTCTTTATCATTTGCTGTAATAGTATTACGCAAATATACAATACCATCAACAACACCCATTTTTTGCAATGCAATACCCGCCTGCAATGCTGTTAAAGTTTTCCCACTACCTGTGCTTCCTGTAATAATACTTAAGTAGTTGTTGGGATGCAAAAGAATAGCATAGGCAAGTTTTTGTTCAATATTTAGTGGTAAAATATAGGGCTTTTGTGTTTCTATTATAGAATCTAAATCAAGTATTTCAAGTGCATTGTTTTGTTTAATGCCAAAATATTTTCTCCCTGTTGCATAACGTGTGCTATCAGTAAAATCAGTTTCATCTATTTCAAAGATATGCCAATTACTGCATTGTTTAAATAGCATGCTTTGTTCAAATTGTATTTTATCACTACAATCTCGCAATAAAGTTATTTTGTGTATAAAAGAAATATCTTTTGGTTGTGTGGTTGTTGCCTGATTTAATGAAGAAGATTCTATATTTTCTATCATCGAACGCACACGTAGTGCAATATCATTTGTAAGCAATAAAAGTTTATAATCTTTTGCAATTTCACGAATACGAGCATCATTAAAACCATAATCACTATATGGGGCATAGTATTTCGTGCGTGTAATAACGAAAATTGGCACATTTATATTTTGTGTTTGGAATGCTATACATGTAATATAATCTGTTGCCTGCTGTGGTTTTATATTGTAGGTCGTATTATCTGAAACACTATGAATGCAGCGAAAAAATTCACGTGCAAAATAACCACTTTCACTTTGTTGGTCTTTCTTTCGATCAAGCTCTTCTAATACAATATCAGTGATAAAAAGCTCCATGTTTTTATTGTGTAAATCAATTAGATTTTGTGTATTGTCAAGGATAATTGAAGTATCAAGCAATATTTGTTGCATTTAACCCCTTATATTGATTATGTAAAATATTATGGATTCTATCATAAAATAGAAAAAATAAAGCAAGTAAATAGTTTTGCAGATATTGATATATGAAAATTCGCTATAATAAAAAATTATATATCATTATGCTATTTAGTGAGGATAAATATGCAAATCGCAGTTATTGGTAGTGGTTATGTAGGACTTGTAGCAGGAGCATGTTTCGCACAGATGGGTAATCATGTAACTTGCCTTGATGTAGATTCTAAAAAGATAGAATCTTTGCAGCAGGGACAGATACCAATCTATGAGCCCGGATTAGAAGAAATGGTGCATGCAAATATAAAACTTGGGACTTTATGTTTTACTACAGATAAAAAGGTGGCTATGGTAAATGCAGAAGTTATTTTTATTGCGGTAGGCACACCTATGGGAGATGATGGTAGTGCGGATTTATCTTTTGTAAAAGCAGTAGCAAGAGATATTGGTGAGTATATATCTCGCGAATATGTTGTTATTGTGGATAAAAGCACTGTGCCAGTTGGCACTGCAAGAAAAGTGCGGAGTATTATAGAAGATACTCTTACAAAGCGAGAGGCTACACAAAAAATAACTTTTGATGTAGTCAGTAATCCAGAGTTCTTAAAAGAAGGTGTAGCTATTAAAGATTTTATGAGTCCTGATAGAGTTGTGATTGGCACAGATTCTAAAAAAGCATTAGCTGTAATGAAAGCCCTATATTCACCATTTTTATTAAAAACTGATAGGCTTATACACATGGGTATAGAATCTGCAGAGATGACAAAATATGCTGCAAATGCAATGCTTGCGACAAAAATCAGCTTTATTAATGAAATGAGCCAAATTTGCGAACGCGTGGGTGCAAATATTAATGATGTGCGGCTTGGGATTGGGGCAGATTCTCGTATTGGCTATAGTTTTATTTATCCGGGTTGTGGTTATGGTGGGAGTTGTTTTCCTAAAGATGTGAGAGCTTTGGAGAAAACAGCTAAAGACTATGGCTATGAGGCAAAGATTCTTCATGCTGTGCAGGATGTCAATGCTGCACAAAAAAAGTTGCTTGTAGAAAAGATTGTAAAACATTTTGGACAGAATTTACAAGGTCTAAGTTTTTGTATATGGGGTTTAAGTTTTAAGCCAGAAACTGATGATATGCGAGAGGCAAGTTCTTTAGTGCTTATACATGAGCTTGTCAAAAGAGGAGCATATATCAAAGCGTATGATCCAAAAGCATACCAGCAAGCAAAGTTTTATCTCAAAGATATTTTAGATTCTATACAATTTATGGCAAGTAAATATGAGGCTTTACAAGGTTGTGTAGCATTGGTATTATTGACTGAATGGAGAGAGTTTAGAAGCCCAGATTTTGATGAAATACAAAAGCTTTTGACACATCCTATTATTTTTGATGGACGTAATATTTACCAGCATTGTAATTTAGAATCTAAGGGCTTTACATACTATCAAATTGGTGTAGGAAAGCAAAGAGAATAAAATATATTGCGTGTAACTTGATTTAGCGGACAAATACAATTTTTGAGCGGCTTCTAACACGTTCAAAATAATCGTTTAGAATTTTTTCTTGATTGTTGGCAATAAGTTTTTGCACTATATAATTTTTTGCTTTTTCAAAATCTACTTGTTCGCTTGCAATCTTTTGTTTAATGTAGAATGCGACAAAATTACCATCATCAGATTCAAATACTTGTGTAAAAGCATTTTCTTGGCTTGTCAAGAATATATCAGCTACTTGCGATGGTAGGGAGCTAAGCAGTAAGGTTTCTTCATGATGTGCAATTGTATTTGGTATCTCATTTGTTTTACCTTGTGCAATAAAAGATTCTAATGCATTCTTATCGCGACTAACAAATTTAATACCAGCAATTTCCTTTGGAATCATAAATTCTTCTAAATGTTCATTATAGTATTTACGCAATTCATCTTCTTGTCCAACATTGCTAGAAAACAAGATTTTACGCATAAGCTCTTGAGCTAATATTTGTTCTTTTAGCTTTGTGCGGTATTCTGTTAAACTCATCCCTTCTCGCATGATGGCAGCATAAAATTGATCAAGGTTCATGCCATTTTGTTGTGCAATCTGCGTAATTTGTGCATCCATTTGAGAATCTGTTACTTCAATTTTTAAACGTTTAATTTCACTCTCTTTGAGTTTTTCCATAACAAGCATATCTGTGGCACGGAGTTTATCTGTATGGAGTGCAGCCCGCATGCGTTCAATAGCATGCAATGTAATTGGTTCGCCATTTACAAAAAGTGCAATACCGCCAACAATCTGTGTATTTTTAGAATCTGTAGATGTGGATTGTAATGTTGGATTTACAGATTCTGTATTTGTGCCTAATGCAACAGCACAACTTAATGTTCCAAGCAAAAATATTTGTTTTAACATGCTTATCCTTTTATATTAATTATTTAAACATTTGTGATTATTACATATAAGATAAAATAATTTAAGATTCTAGCGGATTTTATTATACAAAAAAGTGAATCTTGTTGAGAAAAAGTCAAAATTTGTAAATAAAAAGTTAAATATTTTAAAAATTAAACTTTTTTTAAACTCTAAAAGGGTAAAATGCGAAGTATTATGATTGGAATATAAATCAGAATGAAGAGAGAAGAACCCAAAACCTTAAAGGAGCTAGTAAAAATGCGTGAAATTCAATGTGAAACGATCTCTGAAGCTGTAAAAGAACTCTGCATTAAAGCGTGTTGCATACAAACACCAGATATAAAAAATGCTTTTGTAAAAGCAAAGGAAGTAGAGACTTCTGTTATTGGAAAGAATATTTTAGGCACATTAATAAAAAATGGTGAAATCGCACAAACCAATATGATGCCAATTTGTCAAGATACAGGCATGACTGTTGTTTTTGCGGAAATTGGGCAAGATGTGCATATTGCAGGTGGTTTATTTAGCGAAGCAATCCATGAGGGTGTAAGACGTGGATATAAAGATGGTTATTTGCGAAAATCTGTTGTTAATGAACCGCTTTTTGAGCGAAAAAATACAACAGATAATGCTCCAGCTGTTTTGCATACAGATTTGGTGGCTGGTGATAAAATTAAAATAACAGTTGCACCAAAGGGTTTTGGAAGTGAAAATAAAAGTTTATTAAAAATGCTTGTGCCCGCTGATGGTTTAGATGGTGTAAAAAAATTATTTTTAGAGGCAGTGAAACTTGCTGGTCCAAACGCTTGCCCCCCTATGGTGCTTGGAGTTGGTATTGGTGGGACTATGGAAAAAGCTGCAATTTTAGCAAAAAAAGCTGCTATCCGTTCGATAGATTCTAAGAATCCACATCCAAAATATGCTGCACTTGAAGAGGAGTTATTAGAGCTTGCAAACAAGACAGGTGTTGGACCACAAGGTTTAGGCGGGAATACTACCGCATTTGGTGTTAATATAGAATGGTATCCAACCCATATTGCAGGTATGCCTGTTGCTGTTAATGTTAATTGCCATGCAGCAAGGCATTATAGTGCTGTATTGTAGTCAATTTGAAGTTAGGGGATAGCGGTATTTATGAGAAGTTTTTCTATTGTAGTATGGGACAATATATGTAATATGCAAAATATTTTCGTTAATACACAATATGAAATAACTTTTCGTTTTATTTTGCAGATCAATAGAACAATTGTCAATCATTGGTGTTTTGCTAAAATAAACAAGGTTTTAATAGTATCGTTTAGTGATATAAAAAAATATATTTTGCTATAAGGAAGCATATATGTATCCAAAGCTTACAATATACCAAAAATATCATCAAGATTCTATTGAGTTATTGAGGTATATGCAACATTACTCTTGCAATTTTACATTGGCGTTAAAGCAATGGTTTTTTGAATATATAATTATATTGCAAGGCTATATATATATGATATACCGCAAGGTGATACAATTACTTATGGCTACTATCACGATAGATTCTCATATAATAAAAAAACTATGCATACTCATTTATATTATTTTTATATATATGCAGAAAAACAAAAAGCAAAAAAGCATATCTATGTTTATAGGTAGCACAAAACCTATAATATTAATGCAAAATATTATTTATAGGCTAGAAAGATTAGCTACAAATTTTGTTGTATATGCATTATTTATATTTTGTCAATATTTTAGAAGTAAGGAGTTGTAAATGTTGTTACAATGGGATGATAAATATAGTGTTAAAAATTATTTGATTGATGAGCAGCATAAAAAATTGTTTGAGCTTGCTAATATGGCGGATAATATGATTGGCAAACAAACAGACCCTGCAGAAATCAAAAAAATGCTTGTTGCTTTGTTTGACTATATGAAAACACATTTTCGTGATGAAGAAGCTTATATGGAAAGCATACAGTATCCTTCGCTTGAATTACATAGAGAAAGACATAAGCAAATCGTATTTGAAATGACGAATCTTGTAAAGAATATGAAATATGATTTTAAACAACAGCTTGTTATCATTATGGAACAATGGCTTTTAAAACATATATTGCAAGAAGATATGGAATATGCCAAGTATTGCGAAGAAATGAACGAAAAACGTTCAACACAAAAGACAGAAAGTGCTAGTGCGACAGAAAACGCAGATAATGCGTTTTTGAAGCAAGCCGTTATGGAGCCAAAGAAAAAACAAGAAACAAAAAAAGGTATTATGCATATGTATACTTGTTTATGTGGCAGAACTTATAATATTAAACCAGATATACATGCAAAAATACAAGCTGGTGATGGTGTGAAGTGTCCAGATTGCACTACATTTATCAAATATATCACAGATATTGAAGTATAATGCTCTTTATTATTTTAGGAGAAGGATATTTCTGTGTTGCCTAAGTGGAGTAAGGAATATAGTGTTCATAATTTCATGATTGATGAACAGCATAAAAAGTTATTTGAGCTTGCCAATATAGCAGACAATATGATTGGTAAGCAGACAAATCCCTTAGAAATTAAACAGGTGTTAGTAGCATTGTTTGATTACATGAAAACACATTTTCGTGATGAAGAAGCCTATATGGAGAGTATAAAATTCCCCGGATTAGAAACACATAGAGCACATCATAAAGAAATTGTAGCTGAAATGACTTTACTTATTAAACATATGAAATATGATTTTAAGCAACAACTTGCTATTATTACAGAGCAATGGCTTATACGCCATATATTGCAAGAGGATATGCGTATTGGTGAATACCAGCAAGAGATGCTTGAAAAGAAAAGAGCACAAGAGCATAAAGACCTAGAATCAGAAAATAATATTCTAGAAAATGCATTTGTAGAATCTGTCGATTCCGCTCAAAGCAAACCTGAAAATAATCCTGCAGTAAATAGCACAAAAACAATTAAAAAAGATAGCACTTTGCATATTTATAGTTGTATGTGTGGTAAAGTGTATAATATTGCACAGCCAATTCATATACAAATACAGAATGGTAAAAAAATATATTGCAAACATTGTAAAACGCATATTACTTACATCAATGATATGCAAATGTGAGTAATACAATTTATTTTGAAGGAGATATTATGTCAGAAGTTAGATTACAAGCCCCATTTACTCGCGAAGAAGCAAAAAAATTGCGTGCAGGTGATACGGTATTGATATCTGGGACAATTATAGCTGCTAGAGATGCTGCCCATAAAGCACTCACAGAAGCTTTGGCACGAGGTGAGCAATTACCTGTTGATTTAACAAACCAAACTATTTATTATTTGGGACCAAGTCCGGCAAAACCCGGCAATGCAATTGGTTCTGCTGGTCCCACAACAAGTGGTAGAATGGATAAATATACACCAACAATTATTGAGCAAGGTATAAGCGGTATGATTGGTAAAGGTTATCGGAATCAAGCTGTTATTGATTCTATGAAACAACATGGCGTTGTATATATGGTTGCAGTTGGTGGTGCCGCTGCATTAATTTCTAAATGTATCAAAAAGTATGAAGTGCTTGCTTATGAAGAACTTGGACCAGAAGCTGTTGCGAAACTCACTATTGTTGATTTTCCGGCTATTGTAGCTATTGATACCGATGGTAATAACTTTTATGAGCAGGGGCAGTCTGCGTATCGCCAAATATAAACAGCTTTGATAGAGTATTATAATTAATTTGTTGTTCATGTATATGGACAATTTAGATAAGGTGCAATTTCTCTTTATGTAAGAGTATTAACTTTTTTGTATTAGAATATGGTAAATATACACAAAAGGAGTAATTATGCAATTTTTGCAATTAGGTTTGATTTTTGTTGTTTTGATTTTTCTTACTATCCTTATTTTTAAGTTGCTTGGCTTTCTTTTACCAATTATCCTATGGCTTATTGGATTAGCTTTTATTGGTGGAATTATTGCCATATTTGCATTACTTTTCTACAACTTACTAAAAAAATAAAGTGAGTCTTTAGGCTATTTTATAAAGCATAGTAGTTGCTATGATATTTTGTTGTGTTTATTGCTAAATTTTTATATCATTTAGCATATAATAGCTGCTTTGACTATACCTTATACAGAATCTAGCTGTATTTTATTTCCATTATGTATTCCATAATATTCGCGACTATTTTTTATTAAAGAATGTATTTTTATTGAATATTTCATGCAATCAAGATATATCTTATAGATATGTGATATATAGTGAAATTTTATAATATATCATTTTACTTTATGAAACTTGATTGAAAATATATAAAAAGTAATCACAAGTAGCAACTTTGATAGTGTCATGCATATTTCTACAAACAAGAATTTATTTTAATGCTCATTTAAGTTTTATAGACACAATCAAGATGCAATATTTGAAAAAATAGAAAAATAAAATGCAAAGAGAATAAAGATGATTGTTGCAAGGTGTATTTAGGGAGTTTAGATAATCTTACAAATCAAAAATGATAGCATTAGAGTTAAAAAGTGTATTAATCTTAGGAGTAAAACATAGTAAGGCTTGTTATATATTTTTTAGCGTTGTATTGTTTATGCTTTATGCAAATAACAAATATAAGTAAGATTCTAACTTAATATACTTAAAATATCATGGATTTTTATTATTGTTAAGGATAGATGTAAAAGAATGAGTGGAAGAATAGGGATTTTAGGACTAAAATACAATAAGCAAATACTCTTGCTATGCGAAATTATACTAAAGCTATTATTATTTGATAATAATTATATATTAAGAGAAGTAATATAGCTATATATTTAAGAGCATATTGTAGTCTATTATAATATAATAAGTGTTATATAGGAAAAACAATAATGACAATGAATAATACTTTAAGTTAAAATAAAATGACATATTATTTCATTAGTTGTTGTTATCATGCTTATTCATGATTTTGCTGTGTTGAAAATTATAAAAATATAAAATCATGCTATAATATTAGGATTAATAAATTAATATATTATTTATAAGGATAAGCTTGTGGATAGCATCTTAAAAGTAAATGGAGTGAGTAAGCATTATGCAAATATTATTGCTCTTGATAATGTGAGTTTTACG
>JARHZY010000182.1 GCA_029264655.1 Helicobacter sp.
CACCTATGCTATAACCTATACGCATTTTAGAATCTGATGCAATTAAAGCAGGATTATAATATAACGCAAAAGGACTTTTTAATGCTACTCCAGCACCACCCATAGACGCAGATACATTGCCCATAGTACCAAATTCCATAGCATTAAGTGGATTGGTGAGAATACTACCCAATAAAGCAGTGCTTATAACAATTTGCTTGCATTTTCTCATATGAGAAAATAATGTGTGGGCAGGACTTTGCATTATTGTATATATTTGTTTTGTTTGCATAAACTCTCCTTCTTTATTTGCAAATATAATTAATATTTTATCACAGAATCGACAATATTTAGAAGCAATAAATATGCCTAATAAAATATTGCAAAGAAATGACAATCTCTATGGCACATAAAGTAACTATTTAATCTATATGTAGTATAAAAGATCTAGTGTATAATAGTTACTGATTTTAGCGATAGTAAATTTCATTATATTTAGAATAAAACTTTGCGAAATGCTTGTTTTATTGGCATAAAATTTCTATAATGTTTTTCGAGTAAAGTCTTGGGGTAAAATATGATTTGGAATGCAATTTTATTGGCTTTTCGACAAATTTCACGCAATTATTTGCGTGCTTTTTTAACAATGCTTGGGATTATTATTGGTGTTGGCTCTGTTATTGTTATGATTTCTTTAGGGAATGGGACAACAAAAAAAGTGCAAATGCAAATCGCAAGCATGGGGAGCAATCTCCTTATAGTATATCCATCGCGTGGATTTAATACAAGAGGTGGTTCATTGAGTAAAAAATTTACACAAAGGGAAGTTGAGATTTTGCAAGCTCGTCTCATAAATTCTATAAAAGGTGTTGCTCCTATTGCTAGCACAAGCTCCGTTGTGCAGTATATGGGTATGAATACGCAAACAACAATTAGTGGTATAACGACTAGTTATTTTCAAGTTGTAGATTGGGAGATAGGGCTTGGTAGATTATTTAACACAGAAGATCAAAGTGCAAATGTATGTATTTTGGGGCAGAGTGTCCGCAATGCTCTTTTTAAAGATGAGAATCCACTTGGTGCGAAAGTGCGTATTGGTAAAAGTGTGTGTGAGGTTATTGGGGTATTTAAGCCGAAAGGGCAGGGCGGTTTTGGCAATGATCAAGATGATTTTATTGCCTTACCTTTTAAAACTTATTTGCGTGATATTTCAGGGAATACAAGCACTTATAATATTGATAGAATTGTAATTGGCATGAAAGATAATATAAATCCTAGTGCATTTAGCGAACAAATTAAACAAATAATACGAGAATATAGAAATATTAAGCCCGGTCAAATTGATACTTTTGATGTTATGGATACAAAAACTTTTGAAGAAAACATGACAGCAACAATGCGAGTATTGGCAATTTTTTTAAGTTCAGCTGCTGGCATTAGCCTTATAGTCGGTGGTATTGGGATTATGAATATTATGCTTGTGTCAGTAACAGAACGTACAAAAGAGATTGGCACACGTCTTGCCATTGGGGCACTTGAAAGCGATGTATTATTGCAATTTCTCATAGAATCTATTGTAGTAAGTGCACTTGGGGGTGGCATTGGGATTGTTTTGGCATTTTTTATTTCATGGGGTGTTGCTATAAAAATGGATATACCATTTGTTTTTGATATTTGGGTAGCACTTAGTGCATTTTTATTTTCGGCATTTATTGGTGTTATTTTTGGTTATTTGCCTGCAAAGCGAGCTTCAAAGCTTGATCCTATTGAAGCATTGCGTTATGAGTGATTTAGGAATTTCTATTTGCTCTCATTATTATATTTTTTATGCTTTCATGTTATAATTATGAGATTTATACTATAAGTTACATAAGGAAAAATGTGAGTAAAAAATATTATATATACATGATTGTATTGCTCTTTCATTGTGTATTATTGGCAAAAACACCTCATGTTGCATATAGCATACAGGTGGGTAGTTTTAAAGACTTAAGAAATGCAGGGAATCTTGCAGATTCTCTTAATAAAAGGGGGCTTGATGCCTTCTTTTTTAAAGAAAAAGATATGTATAAAGTGCGTTTTGGTAATTATAAAGATTCTAATAATGCGCGTAAAGCCGCACTAAAATACCAACAACAAAAAGTTATAGGAGATTTTTTTATTATCAACCCACAAAGCTATGCTATTAACCAGCCAAAACAATCCCCAAAAACACAAAATGTTGTGCGTAAAAATCTTTCGCAAGATGCACATCAATATTTAGGCGTTCCTTATAAATGGGGTGGCACAACTTCAAGCGGTTTTGATTGTAGTGGGTTAGTGCGTGCAGTCTATAGGCTCAATGGGCTTACATTACCTAGAACTTCACGCGAACAATATGATAGCGGTAAATTTGTAGCAAAACAAAATTTGCAAATAGGGGATTTAGTGTTTTTTGCAAATAATGGCAAACATATTAATCATGTTGGTATTTATATTGGTAATAATCAATTTATCCATGCACCCGGTAAGGGTAAAAAAGTAACAAAAGCAAACCTTAGTAATAAATATTGGGTAAAGGCATATAGAGGAGGACGCACTTATTTCTAAAATATATGAGTTATTATATTTTATATTAATCTTACTATTATAAGCATTATTAAAGGTTATAGTAATTTTTATAAAGATTGAGATAAAAAGAAATATGTATGTGAGTATTTATTATCTTATATTGCAATATATATTGTTATAGTATAAAAATATATAGAAGTTTTTAGAATCTAAAGAAGCTATGCAATGAAAAAGTTTTTTAAACCTAAAAAGATTATTCTAACCTTTATTATCTGCGTTGGAATCTATTTTATAGGTATCCCTATTGGTTTTGTGCCATTTTGGTGGATACAGCCTAATTATTGGGAGTTTAGAAGGCTATGCAAGATTAATGACTTGCCAAATGGTGAAGACAAATACAATAAGATTTTGGGATATTTTGGATTAAAATTGGGGGATAAATATACTTTCCTTGCAAATTCATCATATAAGTTAGGTATTGAATTGGCTGCTTATCCCGAGCTTAAAGATAATAATAGAGTCTTATCTATGGATAATATTGTTGGTATTGATTTTAAACCTAGCTGGATTTTTTATTATCCTCAATTATTTGGCAATGAAGGTAATATAGATTTTAGAATTGATTGGAAAACAAGAATACAATGCAATAATATTGGCAAAGAAATTATGTTTTAATAGGAGTAATTGATGGAAAATAAAGAACAGATTAAAAAAACTAAGAGATAACGCTGAACTTGCTATGGCTAGTTATGGATACTTTAATTTAGTTGGAAAAAAAATTCAATGATAATGACTTAAAAAAGACAAAAATAGCACGCAATCCAGCAATTACTTATGCTGATGTTTTGGATTTGACTTATAAGGACTACGAAACAACCGATAGCACATTTTTTAACCCAGAAAAACTCGATGGCAAATTTGCCCCACTTCAAGCAAAAAGATTCTTTGAGAGATATGATTTATTAATCCATCAACCAAATACAAATAAACAAATATAAATATCCTAAGATATAATCAGAATCTGGCTTTTCTGCAACTCTCT
>JARHZY010000136.1 GCA_029264655.1 Helicobacter sp.
AATATGGTGTTAAGGGACAAAATGGATTTTTAGGGCAATTGCATGTTGGTGTGGGTATGATTTTTGATGGGGGTAGAAGCAGGCTTGATGGATTGACGCGTATCCCATATAGTGTGATTATGGGCAATCAAGAATCTCTAGGAATTGTTTATATTTTAATGTATTCTTATACTTTTTAATGATATTTTTTTTGTAAAGCTGGGTTCATAATGTAGCTTTTATATTGATTTTAAGGATTTTAATGCTAATACGATTAACAGGTGGACTTGGCAATCAGATGTTTATTTATGCATTTGCAAAGAGTCTTAGTTTAAAAGGTTATCCTATTTTACTTGATGCCACTGCTTATAATGATGGGTTGCGTCCAAAAACAATGCGGCAAGATTGTAATGCAGATAGTGTATCAACTGCGACTATATGTGGGGGGGGGGGGGGGCAGACCTACGTGGTTTAGAATTAGAGCACTATGCCATTTCTCTACCTCTTTGTTTTAATTGCAATGAGCTTATTTCGTATCTGTATAAAAATGATAAAAAGTTAAAATATAGACAATTACAACGGTATTGGAAATATGGTATTAGAAGATTAAATTTTGCATATCAAGTTGACATATTATCGCTTTATGCGCATATATATTATGAGGGATTAGGGTTAGAACATGATCATGTTCTAGAGCATTTTAGCAATAATAGCTTGCCTCCACATGCATATCCTATAGGTTATTTTCAAAATCTTGTGTATTTTCAAGATATAGATTCTATTGTGCGACAAGAGTTTGCTTTAAAAACACCATTACAATCACACAATAAATTGCTACAACGCAAAATTACTTCAATGGATAACAGTGTGTTTTTGCATGTTCGTTTGGGTGATTATTTGAATATGAATGAAACAAATGGTATCTTTGTGTATCTGGGTAAAACATATTACCAAAATGCCATAGATATTATGAAGCAAAAATTACAACAACCATATATTTTTATATTTAGCAATGATATAATGTGGTGTGAAAAACATTTGTGTAGTTTTCTTGATTTTAGTGAATGTATAGTAGAATTTGTTAGGGGTAATGATGAAGGGAATGCAGCGGAAGAAATGGAGCTTATGCGTACATGTCGGCATGCCATTATTGCAAATTCAACTTTTAGCTGGTGGGCTGCCTATTTAATAGATAATCCATATAAGCAAGTTATTATGCCGTCGCAGTTCTTTAACGATGAACGCAGAATCCCTCACACCGATATGCTTGCAGTAAAAGGTTGGATACTTGTAAATCCTTATTGGGGGACACATACGATTGCATAATTATTGTGTCTAATACATGGGATTCTGCCTGTGTGATAGTTGCTTGATTATGCTAATTTAAAGAATTAAGTATATTAAAAATAATTGTTTTGTATATAAAAAGTATATTAAGAATATAAGATAAATTTTAATATATTTAGATGATTTTTGTGGTAATAGCTCTAAAATTACAATATTTTATGAAAAAACTTTAAGTAGATAATAGACAAACTAGCACAGATAAAACATATTATACATTTATGATATTTTGCTTTTAGTTATAAAAAGCTTATTTTTTATTCTATATCACATTTTATATAAAAGCATTTTTAGATTTATTGTTGGTGTTAATTATGTGGGTTGTTAATCTACTTTATCATAGCACAATTGATAGATAGATTTATTTCCATTGGCGTTATAGTATATGGCTAAAAATTCCTTATTAATTGTGGATGGTGGTAAAAAGGTAAAATTAATATCATGCCCATATATATATATATTGAAAAAACATGCAAGTAATAAATATTTACATAGTATGGTATCGTCTAAAATTTTATATTTATATGTAGCAATCTATATATAGAATAAAGCAATTAATGTATTCTAGTGTAGCCTATTGCTACTTTAGTATTACACTATAACAAAAAAATAATTCATTTATTTAGAAATGTAATTTGTTGCAAAATAACAAGGCTAGTTAATATATTATTAAACACAAAAGCTCCAATATAAGAATCTATCATATTTCATATAATGGAGTACATCTTATTGTCAGCGAGCAACAACAGAAATTTGATATTCATCGAGATATTTAAGAAGTGAAAGGGGGTCGTTATCTATCTTTTTTAAAAGTTGTGGCAAATCAGCTAACTCAAGCATAACCCCACTTTTGCGTTTTAACGTAATAGTTGCTTGTTGTTTTTTTGAAGTAGCTATATCGCCCAAAGCAGTAACAGCTTTTGTAACTTGATTCATTGTTGCTTCTGATACTTGTGCATCCGCAAGTCCTACAGGGACCATTGCGACTCCCATATTTATAGCCGCATTATATTGTTCTTTTGTGTAGGTAGAGTCTTGTTTTTTTATGGCGTTAAAGAGTTTGTCGCCCATTTTTGCAGCTTTGATTTGTATTGCAAACTCTCTAGGATCAATTTTAAAATCTTTTAAGGCATCATGTGTATCTTCTGTGATTATGTTTTCTAATTCTGAAATAATATCCTCTATATCTTGGTTTTTAAATTTTTGTGATTCCATACTACCAGCAGATTTTAATTGCAATGTATAAACAGGGGATACAATATCGCAAGTTATCTGTGCTTTATAAATACTGCCTTGCGTATTAGTTGGAGAAATGCAATTTACATGTTTAGGTAGCATTTCAAGCATACTTGCATCAATATTTGGGTCTGCAACATGTATATCAAAAGATAATGCTGTATCATAATTCTTATTATCTATTGTATAAGCAAGTTTTATGTTGCTTATATAAGAATGCTGGTCTATGATTAATTTCTTTATTGTGCAACTTGCTTTTGCATCATTACCTTCACAATCATAATTAAAGTTTTCTGTTCCTTTTCCTAGTTCCCTTATATTCTTTTCTGCAAGATCTTTTGCACTTGTTTTTGCATTTACAGGCACGATAAGACATAATGCCATAATAGCACTATATATACCTATCTTTAATTTTGACATTTAATAACTCCTATTAAGAAATATTTTTAGATTATACTTAAAAAAGTTATATAAAAGCTTAATGTTTTGCAATTAAAATATTTATTACATAATTAAATATGATTTTATAAAACAATGATCTCAAATTTCTATTGATTATAATGGCAAGTCTAAAAATTTATAAAACATCAGAAACAACATGCAATATCGTATGTTTTTTGCTACAATATCGCATGCATTTAACAAATAATTAAGGTATTTTTATGTTTGTAAGGATTTTACCATTTTTAAGTATTTTGGTATTTCGTTTTATTGGGCTTTTTATTGTTTTGCCTGTTATTTCACTGCTTATAGCCACAATGCCTCACTCAAATACTTGGAATGTTGGCATGGCAATTGGCGCTCCCTATCTTTTGCAAATGGTTTGCCAACCTTTTTTTGGTCGTTGGAGTGATAAATATGGGCGAAAGCCTATTCTTATGCTTGGGCTTATTATTTTTTTGATTGGCACAATTATTTGCATGCTTGAAAATTCTATCTATTATCTTATACTTGGACGATGCGTGCAAGGTATGGGAGCAATTGGTGGTATATTAACTGCATTGGTTGCTGATTCTGTAAAAGAGGAAAAACGCACAGCGGCTATGGCATTAATGGGCGTTGGAATCTTTGTAAGTTTTATAATTGCTATGATACTTGGCTCTATACTTGGAGCACACTATGGGTTAAATATGCTTTTCGGGCTTAGTGCAGTTGTAACACTAATCTCTCTTGTTATCACCATATTGTTTATTAAGCCAATGCCAAAAATCACTTATGTGTATCCTAATTATGATGGGCAAAAAGATACAGAAGTTGCGGTTAAAAAAAGTATTTTTGCGGTGAGTTTGAGTGGTTTTATTGAAAAATTACTTATGGTTTTAACATTTGCATTAACGCCCATTATACTTAATGAGCATATAGATAAAACACATTTTTGGTATATTTATATGCCTGCGATGTTTGCTGGTATTATTGCATTAGGTCCAACTTCTGTGATAAGCGAGAAAAAAGGCAAAGCAAAAGAAGTATTGCTTGTTAGTATTGGCATTTTTCTTATTGCATATCTTTGTATGGCGTTATGGATTAATAATATTATAATGTTTGGAGTGGGGCTTGCATGTTTTTTTGCAGCATTTTCAATGCAAGAGGCTTTACTGCAAAGCATGATAAGCAAATATGCAAAGGCAAAAAATCGTGGTGGCGTTATTGGTGATTTTAGTGCGGCTGGTTTTGGTGGGAGTTTTGTGGGTGCAATGATAGGTGGCTATTTTAGCCAATATAATGCAATCGCGGCATGGCATTGGGTGCTTTTTGGCACACTTATAGTCTGTATGATTTTATGGATTTTTGTAGTGTGTTTTCTTGTAAAAAACCCAAATGCACATAAAACACTTTATATCCCGCTAGCACAAATAGCACTGCAAGATTTAGAATCTTTAAATACACTTGCTGGTGTTATGGAATGGTATGAGAATTTACAAGAAAATCTGCTAACCATTAAATATGATAGTGGGATTTTAGAATCTAGGCAAATTTATATTTTATTGCAATATAATAAACAGGAGGAAAAATAATATGAAAAAAATAAGTGTAATAATTTGGTTTTGTTGTAGTGTAATGTTATTTGGGCAGGAACAATGGCGTAATATAAAAAGTCTTGAGGCAGATTTTATCCAAGAGATTAAAGGTGAGCGTGGTGCAATACCTGTTGTTTATAAAGGCAAGATATATGCAGCAGACAATAAGGTAAAATGGGTATATGTTATGCCACTTGCAAAAGAAGTTTATTTGGAAAAAACGCAAGCCTATATTTATGAACCAGAGTTAAAACAAGTAACCATTGGGAGTTTAAAAGAAAATGTGGATTTTATCCATATTTTAAATAAGGTGGAAGCAGTCGGAAAAGATAAATATAAAACGCAAATAGGAGATATTACCTATTATGTTATCATTAAAGATTCAAAACCATATGAATTGCATTATGTCGATAGTATTGACAATAGTATTACGATACGCTTTGAAAATGTTAAAATGAATACACCAATTGATAGGAATATTTTTATATTCCAACCACCAGATGATGTAGAGTATATTGATGTAAGCTAATTTCTTTGCAATAAGTAAATACTTTTTGCCTCAAAGCAAAATTGTTGATTGTCTGGTCTAAGAAAATTGTAACTTAAATTTTTATTTATTATTTATTCGATAAATTGATATTGAGTGAAAATACCACTTTTAAACATAGAAACAAAAGTTTAATTTTATAGCCATTTTAATGTATTTCGCTTACTTGAATATCAGGGTGAATATCTCGTTGTAATGTGGCTAAAATTGCATTATGTAAAGTTGCATGTTTGCTTGGGCAGCCATTACATGCCCCATAAAAACGCACAAATACACACGCATTTTGAATAGAAACTACCTCAACATCTCCACCATCTTTTACAAGCATGGGACGCACGTTATTAATGCTTTGTAGCACGGGACCCAAAAGCTCTTCATCACTAAAGGGAAACATACTATCTCCTTATTATATTTTATTATTCTTTGTTTTGCTGGGCAGTATAAGAGAGTTTAACATATATTGCTAATGCAATAAGTAAAACTGCGACACCCAAAATAAGCCCTACAGCATAAAGTAGTTTCTCTGGGGAGTCAATGCTAAACTTGAATACAAGCATAAGTGCCTCAATCGCTAATGCTACGATAATAGAACCCAAAAATCGTATCATAGTTCTATGCACAGTGTAGCTTTTTTGCCCTATATTTTTCCCTAATACCTCTTCTTCAAATATAGCTTTTACCAAATCAAATATAGCAAGAGCTAAAGTTAAAAGTATAGTAGATTCAAAAATATCCTCTACTTTAAAATCATTGAATTGCAATAAATCTTCTGACCATAATTTGACAATGCCTTTTACAATTAAAATAATTGAAACAAATGCAAGTGAAACTGAACATAGAAAATACATAGCAATGCTAAAATTAGAAAAGATTCCAAAAAACCAACTTGGTGAGCTAATTTTTATAGCATCTCGTAAATGAATATCGATACATACAACAAAAAGTAATTCGCGAGCTTGATTATAGACAGGATAGGCTGCTGTTACAACAAGATTCCCATCAATACGTGATGGATAAGGATTTGTGATAATACATCGTTGTTCATCGATAGCTTCATAAAAATATGCACGATTGGCAAAATTTTTATGCTCATTTGGGAGTGAGCCATCAGGTTGTAAGACTTCACTCATTTGTGTGCCATTTTTATCTAAAATATACATGGAATCAAAAACTTTAATTTCATCTTTAATGCGTGTAAGCCCTTCTAATACATTATCAAAGCTAGGTGTTGGCATAAAGTTTTTAATATTTTGTGTAAAAAGATAAACCATATATGCACGTAATTCATAACGCACTTTGGCATAGGTAACAATATCGCGTGAAAGCATAAGCCTTTCCTTTGTTAATTCTTCTTGTTATGTGATGTTATTCTAGCATAAAAGCTGATATTTTTATAAAATCAGCATATAAAATCTATTTGATTGAGCGTTATTGTCTCTGTATATTATATTGTTTAAAACTAAAATTTTTGTAATGATTTTATGTATCAAAATATAAAACTATAACCCAAATGGAATGAAAAAGGACTTTGCAAATTATATGTTTCTTCTCTTTGTATTGTGCCATTGTTGCTTACAATGTTGTGTAATGCAGGCTGTAAAAGCGTATAACGATAGAGAATTTCTATTCTATGTTGGCTTGCAAATGCAAGTGAAAATCCCGCATTTAATGCAACCCTAAACCCACTTTGTGTGTAACTATATGTTTCATTTGCTGTTGTATTGCGGTAGGTTTTTTGTGCATTTAATTCATACCCTGCACCCATACCAAGTATAATGCCTAAACTTAATTTTAAGTCTTTATTATTATAAAAATCATAGAGCATATCTGCATTAAAAAGAAATATATGTGCGTTTGCATAGAGATTTTCTATCGCGATTGCACCTTTATATGCTGTTACAAAATCACTAAAACTATAGGTATAACTACCATAAAGTCTCATACCCCATTCTTTTGTAAAAAAGAGATTATAACCAATCTTTAATCCAGAATCTACAACAAACCTATCACTATCATGTCCCCAAATCAAATTAAAGCCACTCTCAAAACCAAGCATAAAACCTGTTTTTGTGTCTTTTGTGATTTCCTTTATTTGCTCTGGCATTTTAGGTAATGCACGTTTATGTACTTGTGCATATGCTACCATACTGGTTAATGATATGCAACATGCTACAATATTAAGATATTTCATGATAAATCTCCTTGTATTAAATACATAATATCGGTATATTTGCAAAGATTCTAAAACTCAAATAGTCCTAATTATATGTTTTTAAAATAACTTCTCTATTGATATTGCCATCTAAAAAATAGATTTCTCGATGTGCATATTGTGCCATATCGGGTTCATGTGTTACCATAAGAATCGTGATATGCATATCACGATTGAGACGCGTAAGAATTTCCATTACTTCATTACTGCGTTGTGTATCAAGGTTTCCTGTTGGTTCGTCTGCAAGCAAGAATAAAGGATGCATAACAATTGCACGTGCAATTGCTACGCGTTGGCATTGTCCTCCACTAAGCTCTGCACTACTATGGTGTGCCCATTGTCTAAGACCAACCATATCAAGTGCTTCTAACGCAAGTTTTGTGCGTTCTTTTTTGTGCATACCGCGATATATAAGTGGTAATTCTACATTTTCAAGAGCAGATGTCCTTGACAAAAGATTAAAGCCTTGAAAAATAAATCCTATATAATGCCTTCGTAATAAAGCCCTTTGTGTGCGTGTGAGTCCAAACACATCAACACCATTAAAATAATATTTCCCAGTTGTTGCCACATCAAGACAACCTAAAATATTTGCCATTGTAGATTTGCCTGAACCAGAAGGTCCCATCAGTGCTACAAACTCACCTTTTGCAACTTGCAAATTAACCCCATGTAGTGCTTGGAATACGCTTTTACCCTTACCATATACCTTTGTAATAGATTCTAATTGTATAAAACTCAAAATGTAAAACTCCATATTTTATCACATATAATTGTAGCATAAATCAGAAAAAAGCGTATCTGTATTTTATTGCTACAATATGATTTATAGTAGTTTTTCTGGCATAATCTTTGCCAAAGTTTTATAAAAACGCAACCATATACTTGTATTTGGTGGAACAAAAAAATGTTGTGTGCCGTGATCATCTTGCATAACCCAATGGCATTTGTGTTTATTTGTATCACATACTATTTTATAGGAATCTTGCATTTGGGATTCTGTAATATGACGCAATTGCATTGCAAGCTCTTCGTTTCTAAAAAATACAATGCTTTCTGTATTCAACATAGCAGATCTATAATCAAAATTAAAACTACCAACTGCAATAGTATGGGAATCTATAATCATATATTTTGAATGTAGGCTTACTTTGCCTTTTGAAGAATGGTAAAATTTTACCTTGTCTTTTAACTTTGCTTTTTTAGATTCTAAATTTGGATATTCATATATCTGCACGCCCATGAGTGCAAGCTTATCGCGGTATTTCTCCCAATGTGAATATACTGGTATAACATCTACAGAAGCAAGCGAATTTGTTAGAATCTTAATTTCAATGCCACGTTGGTGTATAAAATCATGCCATACATCCATTGCTGCAATTCCGGGCACAAGATAAGATGAAGCTATAATAATAGATTGTTTGGCATGGCTTAAATTATATGAGAGTGCCTCTAAAATTGGGGTTGTAATAGGTATATCCCCTTCATCAATTTTTTTTGGAGAATCTGCTAAAAATATGCCCTCGCCCCATGCTATATGAAATTGTTTATTTTTATATTTTGTTTTAAATGTTTCTATATCATGGAGATATTCTTCCCAATCTTCTGGCTTTATGTTGTCTTGTTTTGCTTGTTCTTTTGGGCTTTTTGCACGTTTGAGATACTTTTTTATTTTCCGTTTGCTAGGAAAGAGATGCACGGGAATACTTCGTTTATAGTTCCAAAATTCCTCAAAGTTTAGTTTTGCATCTTTTGCAATATTACCAATAAAAAGTAAGTCTGTATCAGTAAAATTTACACTAGCATTTTCAAAATATTCATCAGCAATATTGCGTCCCCCAACAATAAGGGCGGTATCATCAAAGATAAAAAGTTTATTGTGCATACGCTTATTAATGCGACTAAAATCAAATATTGCCTCAAAGGCACGTAGCATACCAAAGCGGAAAAAATAAGGGTTAAAAATACGCACCTCAATATTTTTGTGATTATCAAGCATCATTAATTCATAAAAATCAGATGAAATTCCATTATCATCTATTAAGATTCTAATCTTTACTCCACGATTTGCAGCTTCATAGAGTTCTCTTGTTAGCAGTCTTGAGGTAAGCTCATTTTTATAAATATAGGTTTGAATGTCAATGGTTTTTGTTGCCATTTGCACGAAGCCAAGCCTATGTAAAAGTGCGCTTGAGCCATCTGCAATAATTAATGCCCCATCTTTTTGTTGTTGCAATTCTGTTGCATATGGCGTTGCAATAGGGCTTATAAATGTATTATAATGTGGTGTATAATGTGTTTTTATGCTATGATTCATAGCTGTGAGTGGCGAGCATGCACTAAAAATGATTAATACAAGCACACATAATAAAATAGCGCCAACAAAAGCAATGCTAAGGTTGAATATCGTAAAAAAATCAGGTAAATTTTTTTCCATAATTTTTATAATTTTCCCATAAAGTCTTGTAGGATTGCCACCATAATACCAGCACTCTCAACCCATACTTCTTCATTGATAGAATGCGGGGCATTAATAGATGGTCCAATACTTAATGCAATAATATCGGTTAATCCCATGTCTTGGAATCTTTGCAATAATATCCCACACTCAAGCCCCGCATGTAATTCAACTATTTTTGGTGTTATGCCAAGAGATTGTGTATATTTACGCATGCTAAGACACATTTGTTGTGTTATTGCTTTTAGTGTATGTGGAGTGTGTTTGGTTGGCAATGATTGGTCTTTTGCTCGGCAAAGTGTAGTATTTATGCTTTTATCTTGCTTTTCCCATGGTGCATAATATTCACTCACTTTTATTTGTATGCTTTCTTTGTGTTGGTTTTGTTGTGGTTGCATAAGCAATGTTTTAAGATTATCAAGATTTGTTTGCAATAAAGTATTTGTGTTTGCACGTCCCATAAAGGCTAGTTCTATATTGCCATGTGCAAATGAAATGTGAGAGAGACTGCGTGAATTTTGCACAGATTTACCAGTAGTGTTTAGCACGCCAATTTGTAAATTTGTGAGAAAACGATATAAAATTGTAAAATCTATACCATTTGGTGTTTGCAAAAATATTTCATTTGTTTTATCAAGTAGTTCATTATGTTGTTCTTTTAGTTCCTTAAGCACAAAAAACTCATGTGTTTGTTTATGTAATTTTTGCTCACTTGCAATAATAATTTTTGAGTGCATCGGAATTGAATTGCGTTTTTCTCCACCTTTCCAATTGATTACAAATAATGGTGTTTTGCTAGCATGCTGTTGCGATATTTTATGCAAGAAATGTGCACTTTCAAGAATTGCGTTTTGATAGCTTGGTGCGGTATTATTAATATCAAGTCCGCTATGCCCTCCAGCAAAATTTTGTGATTCTAAAATATAGTAATGGTAATTTAGCGGGATTTGTGTGGTTGTGAATTCGCTTTGATAATTTAAATCAAAGCCACCAGCGCAGCCTATAGTAATCTCTCCAAGCACTTCAGAATCTAGATTCAATAGAATTTTTGAGCGAATAGGAATGTTTAGCCCTTTTGCTCCAATCATACCCACTTCTTCATCGTTTGTAAAAAGAAATTCCGCGTCCATGCCTTGTTGCATGAAATACATCATCATTGCCATACCCATACCATTATCAGCTCCAAGACTAGAATCTTGTGCTTTTAGCCATGTTTGCTCTTTGCCATTTTTTTTCCTTTTTGTTTGTAAGAGTTTGAGTGCAAGATTTTGTGCAGCTACGCCAACACATACCATATCGTAGTGGCACTGAAAACAAACCTTTGGGTTTGCATTCTCTTTGTGAGCCAATATGTTGCCAAATGCGTCTTTTTGTATAATGTAATGGTGTGTAGTTGCAAAAGATTCTAAAAATGCTGCCATTTTATGTGTGTTGTGGCTACCATGTGGAATAGTTGTTAGTCGATAAAAAATATCAAGTATTGCTTGTGTGGGGTTATTGTTTTTATGCATAAATCTTCCTTATCACTTTAATTACGCTATATTATATTTATTATAGCTTTGAATATTATATTTTTGATAAATCCTTATTTATTGTTTAATAAAAGCATTTTAATTTTAGATATAATAAAAGTTTTAAATTTTATATAAGGAATATGTATGAAGATATTAGTGATTCAGGGACCAAATCTTAATATGTTGGGGCATAGGGACCCAAGATTATATGGCACGATGACATTAGAGCAAATCCATAGCAATATGAGTGCATTTGCTACAACTCAAAAGGGTGCTGATGGCGAATCATTGGAACTTGAGTTTTTTCAAAGTAATTTTGAAGGGGAAATTATTGATAAATTGCAGGAGTGTGTTGGTGGTGAGTATGATGGTGTTATTATGAATCCGGGTGGCTTATCGCATACTTCTATTTGTGTGGCCGATGCGATTGTGGCATCAGGTGTGCCTGTAGTTGAAGCACATTTAAGCAATATCCATGCACGCGAACCAGAACGTAGAGCAAGTGTTACAGGTGCAGTAAGTGTTGGTGTGATTGCAGGTTTTGGACCATTAAGCTACCATTTAGCACTCATTGCTGTTATGAATGTTGTGAATGAATTAAAAATGCTAAAACAAAACGCACAGACACAACAAATCCAACAATAATTATAAATATACATAAAACAAACGCTATGGTATTATCGCTCTACAGAGGGTAGATATAGCCATATTGGTTGGGAGTAAAACACACAATATTAAGATAAATCCAAATAACAAAAGATTTATTTTTAAGGGGACTAGCTAGTAAATCCAAACAAAACTAAATGTTTTAATATAGATTATGGGGTAATTGGTTTGTTGCTATGCTTTATCCTAGATATTCGCAGATAGTAAAAATATATAATAAAACTCTTCTAAAACATATATAATAATAAAATGCTACTATTTCATAAAATATAGTAATTTTAATAGCTTTTGTATTGCAGCAAGAATGCTAATAAGCAGCATTGGATATAAAATAATAATCTCATATTTAATATAATTAAGCATGAGAAAGACAATTAACTATTATTAGACATATTGTTAGATACATCAAACTTAAGTGGCTATCTAAAATAGCAAAGCAGATTTGCATTCATTTTAAATAAACAATACTAAAATGTTTATAGTAAGTATTACCGCTAAATATTAAATAGTCTTATATTTATACATAAAAGATATTTTCAAATATAGTGTTCTAATTTTAATGTGTTATCTCTCTATTTTGAGATTACATTATACCGCTAATGAGAACAATAATTAAACATATGGCTACTAAACTACAGAGATAAATATTATTGCAATATCTCTATATAGCCCAAATATGCTTTATGAGAATCTACATTATAACATAAGGTTATAGCAAATTTTAGCATGAAAATTACTTTAGCTAAAATTCTAAAAACTATGCTATTAGATTTGGATAAATATAACTCTTAATATCAAGATGTAATGAATTGACCATCATTGTTGTGGTATGTAAATATAAGATTGCATACATGATTTATAAATTTTTATTTATGGGCTTACAAACTTTGTGAGATGGGTATGCTGAAATATTTATGACTTAAAGAATAGACTACTAGGTTAATAAGAAATATTATTGGTGTTGAAATATTGTCAATCTAATTTCTAAAGGTAAAAAATTGTGTAGTAAGGAAAAATTCAATAAAAATGGGCGAAGTGGGTGAGTGCAAAGATAATATGAATAAAATTTTCATGTTAATGAAAAAAGATTTAAATTTGGATTTAATGGCTAAAAAAGAAATAGTAGCCTATGGTAGAGAAGCCTATACTCTCTATACTCAAATCCAAAGTGCTGATAGGCGACTAGTTCAAAAAAATATTTTACCAATTTAATAATATATCATCAGATTCCCAACGCAATAAAGATTTCTTGGTAAAATAATATGGTTTTACGCAAATAACCATTGATTTTATAAAAGAACAAAAAGCAAATTTACAAATTAAAGTGACATATTAAAATCCTACAAAAGATAGAGAAAAATGCAACTATTTATAGTAGAAAACAACATTACTAAAAAGTTACTGAAATTGCATTAAATGGTAACTAAAAGCTAAAGATTTGGTGTTTGTTAAAGCATTGCTTATTGTATAATCTAGCCCTTCTTTAAAACTTACTTCTCTTTCTATTTCTTTATTTGCTCTCACATAATCAAGCGGATTTGTTATAAAATATATAAATATAATAAAAAAATATATTAAAATAATAAGTTAGCCCAACAAATAAGTATTATTTATATCATTTTGGTTTTTATTTGGGATTTTTTACTTCATAAAACATCTCATTCATGTCAATTATTTTTGATACATCCTAAGAATTTAATAGTTGATTAAAGTTTGTTGTATCCAAAAACATACCTTGCATATTAACTATACTTGATACATCCCAAGATTCTATATCGCTCAAATCTTGTCTTGTGTCATCTTAAATAATTCACTCATATCTGCATAAGGATTGTATCTGTGTTATCTAGGCATATAACCTCATTGTTTATAAGTTATTTTAATTCATTTTATTATTTTGTTTGTATATTTTATATCATTTTGGTGGTTTTATATTTATTGCATTATAAAAGAAACTGCTCCTACCATACCTGCAGTGCGTGCAAGTGTTGGCATGGCAACTTTCTGCCTTTAATGTAGCGTTAGCTCTAGCACCTATGGGAATTAACGACAATGCTCTATCGTTAAAATTATTTACTATCGTTATAAAAGACGAGGACGTGGTGGCTTGGGACATATATTTAAATTTGTATAATTGCATCTATAACCCCAAATATAAAAAATGCACTATAAAAATATCTCGAAAAATTTAGATTTTATTGATTTGCCTAAAGTAGATTATAAAGAATAATTTGAAATTGTAATCTCTCTAAAGTAGCAAAACATCACATACCATTCATGATAAAATGCTATAGATATTATGAAGTAGCTATGGCACTGCTTCTATTTGTATTGCTACCAAAAAATCCACTCTTTGCATTTTGTGGTGTTGCCCTTGTGCTTGTGGCTGTGCTACTTGGAGTTGCCTTATTGAAGCTGTTTTGTGATCGTTGGTAGGCAGATGGTGAGCTATACCCCCTT
>JARHZY010000167.1 GCA_029264655.1 Helicobacter sp.
TAGATACAAAGCTTTATGCTAAAATATAGCTTTTATGTTTTAGTTATAAAGGGGCAATATGTCGATTTTTCGCGAGTATGATATTCGAGGAATTTTTAAAGTTGATTTAACAAAGGAAGTAGTGGTAAAAATTGGTTATTTACTTGGTAATTGCATTAAGCAATATGATAATAAAGTAGCGATTGGTTATGATGCACGCACACATAGCCCAACTTTATTTACTTGGCTATGTGAGGGATTGCAAGCAAATGGATTAGATGTGTTTGAGCTTGGTATGATACCTACTCCTGTTGCTTATTATTGCACTTTTGCCACAGAGATAAAAAGCTCTATTATGATAACAGGATCACATAATCCACCACAATATAATGGCTTTAAAATCACAATCAATCAAGCTCCATTTTATGGCGAACAGATTCAAGAAATTAGCAAAGCAATGCCACATGTGCATGTGCCAACTTCTCCAGTAAGACAAGCAACAAAACTTGATGTATTGCAATCCTATATTGCCTATATGACACAAGAGTTTGCAGTATTAAAAAATTGGAAAGAAAAAATTGTTTTTGATTGTGGTAATGGTGTTGCAGGGATTGCACTTACACAAATTATAGCAAATCTTAATCTCCATGCTATCCCTTTGTTTTTTGAGCCAGATGGCACTTTTCCTAACCACCACCCAGACCCAAGCGAAGATAAGAATCTAATTGATATACAAAATGCTTTAAAAGAACATAATGCTTTTATTGGTATTGCCTTTGATGGCGATGCAGATAGAGTTGCACTTATTTCTCAAAACCATAATTTTAAAGGAGATGAATTGGCTATTTTATTTGCACGCGATATTGCAAAAACAATACCAAATCCAATCGTTATAGGGGAAGTAAAATGCTCTCAAGTTATGTATGATTGTATTAATGAAGTTGGACAAAGCGTTATGTATAAAACAGGGCATAGCAACCTTAAAGTTAAACTAAAAGCATTGCAAGCACAACTTGCATGTGAAATGAGTGGGCATATATTTTTCAATGATAGATATTTTGGTTATGATGATGCTATTTATGCGGCTTTGCGTATTTTAGAACTTATTTATAAAGAAAATAAGATACATGAGAATCTAAGCACACCTATTGCATCATTAGAGGCAAGTATTGCCAATTTACCAAAAACATATAGCACTGATGAAGAAAAAATACAAACAACTGAAGCACTAAAATTTCAGGTTATAACTAAATTGCAAGCAAAATTGCAAGCAAAATTGCAAGCTCAAAAAGCAGGGATAAACACAGATTTTCCCGAGATTGTAGAAATTATTAGTATTGATGGCGTGCGTGTTGTGTTTCATGATGGTTGGGGGCTTGTGCGTGCAAGCAATACAACGCCAACGCTTGTAACGCGTTTTGAAGCCTACACGCAAGAAAAGCTATTATCCTATAAGCATGCACTTTTAGACTTAATGCAACAAGAGCCATAATATAAGGATAAGGATATGGAACAACCAAACAATAATATAGTCGGGCAGGGTAACGCCATAATACCACCTGATACTACGCATGTATCAGAAAACATAGATATGACATTGCAAGCTTTGAGAAAATGTATTGATGCAGTAGATTCAGAAATTATCCAACTTTTGGATAAAAGATTATCCTATGTGCAGCAAGTAGGTCATCTAAAGGTAAAAAATAATGCAAGCATCTATCGTCCAGATAGAGAAAGAGAAATCATACAAAATCTTGTAAAAATCGCACAAGATAAACAACTCCATAATCTCAATAAACCTATTATTGAAGCGATATTCTATGAAATATTTGCTATTGCTAGAAATATTGAAACACCACAAAAAATTGCTTTTTTAGGTCCTATTGGTAGCTATACGCACCAAGCAGCTGAAAATCGCTTTGGTCCACTTAGTGCGTATTTACCATTAACTACTATTAGTGCTGTTTTTGAAGCTTTACAACGCGGTAATGCAAAATATGGAGTTATCCCGCTTGAGAACAACACAAATGGTATGGTAGGTGAGACAATTGACAATCTAGCAAAACATAATTTTAAGATTATTAATGAAATTATTTTGCCAATTCACCATAGTTTTGCAACAAAGGAATCAAATCTCTCTACCATAAAAAAGATCTATTCTAAAGATATTGCTTTTGGACAATGTAGTAATTTTTTGCAACACTATCAATTACATGAAATAGAGCATATTGCAGTTGGCTCTACCGCATTAGGTGCAAAACTCGCAAGTGATGAATGCAATGCAGCAGCTATTTGTTCAGAGATTGCTGCAAAAATTTATAATATTCCCATTATGTTTGCAAATATTGAAAATCATTGCACTAACCAAACGCGTTTTGTTATTATTAGTGATTTTACAAACCAAAAGGGGCAAAATGATAAAACTTCTATTTTTGTGAGTATAAAAGATTTTGCAAAATCGGGTGCACTTTTTGCACTTTTACAGGATTTTACAGATGAAGCCATTAATATTACGAAAATAGATTCAAGACCGATACATAACGATGGCACATTCCATTCAGGATTTTATATGGATTTTTATGGGCATAGAGATGATGAGTGTGTGCAACGCATTTTTACTAAACGCAAAGATGAAATTAAGTGGCTTGGTAGTTATCCAGCTTTTACATAAGATGGTATTTATATAAAAAATATTTTGCAAGGATGAAGATATGAAGTATGATTCAGATTCTCATTTTATGCGTATTGCACTCCATTATGCATGGAATTTCCAAACATTAACATTACCAAATCCATGTGTAGGCACACTCGTAGTATGTAATAATACAATTATTGCATTACAGGCACATACAAAAGCGGGTATGCCACATGCTGAAGTGCTTGCCTGCAAAGAAGCTTTTCTGTATAAAATACAATATGATGATTCTGCAAAAAAAGCAGTGTTGCAGTCCTGCAAACAGCAAGGAATCACTCATGAAAACCCATTAATATATCTAGCAACTATATTGCAAAATATGCAAGATTCTATACAAATTCATGACTTTATAACGAAATACCATAGTGAAATATTCCATGAATGTGAGTTTTTTGTAACCTTAGAGCCATGTAATCATTATGGTAAAACACCTCCTTGTGCAAAATTATTACGCACTATAAAACCAAAGAGAATTATTATTGCCCATGAAGATAATACACCACATGCAAGTGGAGGGGCTAACACTTTATTGGGCATTGATTTAATATTTGGAGTTTTGCAACATGAAGCCCATGCACTGCTTTTCCCATTTTTGCAATGGCAACAACATAAAGGTTTTATGCTTTTTAAAGTAGCCCATAGACTACATGGTGATTATAAACATGGCACTATTAGTAATGAAGATTCGCGTATTTTTACACACAATATGCGTTGTATTGCAGATTATATTATTATTTCAGGAGCTACATTACGTCAAGATAATCCGCGACTTGATACGCGTTTTGCTCTTGCATCGTATGCTTATGATAAAGAAAGTTGCATGCGTAAGCAACCAAAAATCCTTATTCTTAGTAAAACCATGCAAGAAGACGAGCTTACACATTACAACATTGCAGATAAAGAAGTTTCTATTATCCGATGTGTAACACAGATTCCAAAATATGGCTTTAAAGTAATTGAGGGAGGTTTTGCCTTTTTGCATTCATTGTTGCATGATATAGCATTATATGATGCCCCACAGATTGATTGCATTATGGGGTATGTTGCACCGACATTTGCACTAGATATGGCTATATTCCATCAAGCACAAACATATAAACATAATGCATATTATACGCTTGCCTATAGTGCAATGCTTACGCAGTTTTGGACACAAAAAGCACAACAAAATAATACAATATCGCCCAATAATATACTTTATTATCTCTTTTTATCACAAGATAAAGCAAAGCAGGTTTATGTATAATATTTATATACCTTTATTGCAGGTTAATAAACAAGCAGATAAATTCAGTGTATATTAAGTTTGTGTGTATTACAATAACTGCTAGCATTCAAAATTGATATTCTATTATCCTATACATAAACAACCAAAACACTATATCCTATGGCTAAACTATTATCAAATGCTCATATTTTAGTGTAAGGGTAGGGACATATAATCCCAAAAGAGTATATAGAATCTAAATAAAATAATAAGGATAAAATATGAAACTTATAGGTGCAAGCATTATGCTCCCATGTAATGAAGAATGGGAGATTTTAGAAAATGGTGGTGTTGTTATTGATTCGGGTGTAATTAAAGAAGTGGGTAATTTTGATATGCTTATGCAAAAATATACTCATTGTGATTTTATATTTTATAAAAACCATGTAATGCTTCCAGCTTTTATTAATGCACATATACATTTTGAATTTAGTAAAAATGACACAAGCTTTTGCTATGGGGACTTTGGAAAATGGCTTGATAGTGTTATGGCAAACCGCGGTGAAGTGCTTAAAGATAATACACAGGCTATGCAACAAGCCATAAAAACACAAAAGCTTAGTGGTGTTGGTAGTGTCTGTGCTATTAGCAGCTATGATATGGATTTGTCATTATTATTAGATTCTAAACTCAAAGTAATTTATTGTCATGAAGTATTGGGTGCTATGGAAAAGGATTTCACGCAACAAGCTTTAAATATCTCAAAGCGACTTGAGCAAACATTATGCTTAAAAAGTGCTACCTTTACGCCAGCTTTAGCACTCCATGCCCCATACTCTGTGAATCCAAAAATTGCACATTATATTGTTGAGCTTGCAATGCGTTATAATTTGCTACTTTCTACCCATTTTCTTGAATCAGCACAAGAACTACAATGGCTTAGCACAAATGATGGTTATTTTAAGGATTTTTATGCGAATAATTTTCAATCTCTTGATGCAAAAGCACATTTTAATATAGATACATTTTTGGCATTATTGGGCGATGTGCATACACTCTTTGTGCATTGTTTGCATGCAGATTTAAAATTACAAGAACGATTATGGCAACATGGTGCTATAATCTCTTGCCCACGCTCTAATCTTTTATTGCAAGGTAAAATGGGTGCTAATATGATTATTGCTACAGACGGAAAAAGCTCAAATATAGATGTTGATATTTTAGAGGAAGTGCGATACACGCTTTTTGCAATGCTTGGACGCGATGGACAGCAAGATATTGAGCAATTAAGCCAGAATCTACTCTATGCTATTACGCGTAATAGTGCAAAAGCATTGCAACTCAATAATGGAAGTCTAGCATGTGGTAAATCTGCTGATATTGCATTATTTAAGTTGCAATTCCATCGTTTAGATAATATTGCTTCAAACTTTATTCTGCATGCAAAACAAGCAACACGCGTGCTTGTGAATGGAAACGATATTTTATAATTCATAATGAATGTATATAAGCTTTTATGCTTTACAACCAAAGTTATAACATTTTGTTATTTCTGATGTAATTTTATTCTCCCAAACTATGTGAAAGTATGGAGATATTTTTATATGCACTGCATAATAATCAGAATATAAGCTAAGAGTAATATTTATTAAAATATTTTGCTATATATACAATTACATATACTATTTTATGCATGTGTATTATCTATGTTTAATAGGGTTTGCAATTTTGCTATTGCTTGCCCGCGGTGCGAAATACTTGTTTTTTGTGCCAATGATAGTGTTGCAAGTGAGTGTTGCAATGAATCTAAATTACTCATTGCATCATTGGCATGGAGACTAAAATCTAGACATGCAATCTGTGTTGCATTAAAATCCCTATAAAACATAGAATCATAGCCAAAACCATGTCTCCCTAGCTCTTTGATTGCTACAATACCATGGCATTGCCCGCTTGCTATACCTTGCGTATTCGTCTGTAGTTGTGTGTGTTGTATAATATAGGCAATGCTACATTGAAAAAATGCCTTACTCCCCCATACACCATGTTGTTGTAATGCAAATATCAGGGCATTACGATTGTCTTTATCACTCGCATTACCATGTTGTTTATTACCTTGTTTCATATGTGCATATCGTGCTGAAAATATACCGGGGGCACCATGTAATGCTTCTACACATAATCCGCTATCATCAGCAATAACAACATAATGTGGTGGCACATTAGCATGTGTTTGTAATATATGGTGGAGTGCTTGTGCTTTAATCATTGCATTTTGTTCAAATGTTTCTCCAGATTCAATAGGATCAAAGTCTAATATCCCTAAATCTTTTGGAGATAAAACTGCTGTATGGAAAGCATGTTGAATTTCTTGTTTTTTGTGTATATTGTTTGTAGCAAGAATGATAGATAGAGTATCCATGATATTCCTTGTTTAGATTTGCCTAAGCAAATCAATTCAAGATAACAAGCCTTATGCTTGTTTTTAGTTTAATTTAATGTAAATCTCTCCATATTTTGCTTTTCCACATGTATGCAAGCACAGAAAGCAAGATAAAGAAACCAATAATCCATAATCCAAGCGAATCTCTTTGTGCTTTTTTGCTATCACCAATAGTTTCAAGATAATTAATTACTTGTGTTTCTGCTTCTTGTGTGAGACCAACTCTAGGCATAGCTTTACCTGTTGGCATAACACCCATAGATTTTGCCATATTTGTATAATCATCATCACTTTGCCATGCATCTTTCATTGTGTTCTCTGGAAGTTTTATTCCATAATATTGTGCATCTCTTGAAGTGATTTCTTTTGTTTTGTTTAATAGCTCTTTTTGAGATAAAGTAGTTGGTAATGCTGCTATATCTTGTGCTTGTCTATCTCTTACAAGTTTGCCTATAATCGCATTTTTAATTTCTATTAATCCTACTTTTTGCGGATTATTAATGAATGCAGCTAATTCTTTTCTCCCTTTAGCACGAATCATCATAGATAAATCAGGAGGGGTATTACCCAAATATGCTTTTATCATATCTGGTTGGGTAGCTGCATGGACACCTTCTTTATGAAAATCAGATTCTATAAGAGCATTTTGCAAGACTGCTAATGCACCACCATAATCTGCAAATTCTTTATTATTGATTTTTTCATTATTGCTTACACCTTCATCAGTTTCATCGAGATATTCAGCTGTTAGGCTTGCTTTTTCTTTTTCTTTTGCCATTGCAAGTAAATAATCCATAAATTTTTGCTCGTTTGCATCAAGCCCATCCATCAATGTCTCATTTGTTTTATCTTTTACTTTTTGCAATAGTGATTCCACTTGTGCATTATGAGTGGCAAAAAAATGCGAATCATATTGATTTTTGTCATAAACAGCACTATGGCATCGGCTACATGCCTCCATAAATACTTCTTTATCACTAAGATGTTGTGGTGCAATAGACTTTAGATAAGTAACCACATCAACAATCTCTTTATTACTTAAAATACCATCGAATGCTTGCATGGGGTAATATTCTTTGCCTTGATTACTCTCATCACATATTGCTTTTTTTTGTTCATCTTTTATTCCATCACAAGCAACTGCAAATTTAGATTCTAAAAGACTAGCACGCACTGGATCTTTAATAAAATGTGCTAAATAATTGTTATCAAAAATTAAACCCGCATTAGATAAATCTGGTGGCACAACTGCACCATTACCTGCTGGTAGAGCTGATTTTGGATTTTTCATATTAAGACTTGCATCAGCTTGTGAGTTTATTGTATGGCAACTTGCACAAGCACCCTCAAATACATCTTTTCCCTTAGCTGCATCTCCTTGACTAAAATCAAATTGACCATATTTTTCTAAATCTTTAAATGCATAATCGCTAGGAGCGGTAGCGGGATGCATAGCATGATGAGCAAGCGGCTCAACGCCATAATACATAACACCTATAATAAAGGCAACTATAATAAATATTTTAAATTCTCTCATTATCCACCTCTGCAATTAATATTTTACATTGCTATTTTTATTTTCTGCTATAGTTACCATAGGTAATACTATAAAAAGTAAGACAAGGAAACTTACAGATGCAACTAAACCAATATATTTTGCATTACCATCTGGTGGTAATTTACCATAAATAGTAAGCACGATTAAATCAATAATGAGTAAAATAAAGAATATAAGAAAGCCGGGACGCTTATGTGCTGGTTTTACTACATTACTTCTATCAAGCCAAGGAAGTAATAGGAATACCACTTGTGCAATACCAAAAAATACTAAGCCAAGATTTGCACTAAAGAAGATTCCGCGTAAAACTTCATAACTCCATAAAAAATACCATTCTGGATAGATATGTGCGGGAGTTGCTAGCTGGTTTGCACGCTCAAAGTTAATAGGATCCATAGCAAAATCAAAATGATAGCATGCTAGTGCAAAAAACAATATCATAAAGAGTGAGATAATAAAAATATCTTTACATAAGAAATCAGGCCAAAAGCGGATAACTTTAGCTTCTTTTTTATTCCCTGCCATATATTTTTGTGCTTCTGCTTCAAAATCTATTTCTTCACCTTCTTGGTTATTAACATGCGGTGTTCTTAATGCGTAGAAGTGCATTGCAATAGCACCCATAATAACAACAGGTAATAAAAATACATGGAGCATGAAAAAACGTGTGAGTGTAGAATCTGCAACAACATAATTCCCACGAACCCATTCAACAACATCGCTACCAATAAGTGGAATACCACCAAAAAGATTTGTAATAACGGCTGCCGCCCAATAACTCATTTGCCCCCATGGAAGCATATAACCGCTAAATGCTTCTGCAGAAAAGATAACAAAAAGGATCATACCGCTAATCCAAATCATTTCGCGTCCATTTTTATATGAGCCATAATAGATAGCTACAAACATATGAATATAAATAATCACAAATACCATACTAGCAGCTACTGCATGGATATGCCGCCATAACCAACCAAATGCAACTTCTTGCATAATTGTATAATTTACAGAATCATAGGCAAGATTTTCATCTGGCTTATAATACATTAATAAAAAGATTCCACTTACTACCAATAAAGTAAAGAGTGTAGTTAAAACGACACCCATAGCCCATAGCCAATTAATATTTTTTGGAATCCAATATTTTGTCATCATTACTTCAATAAGTTTATTGGTTGCAAGTCTTTGGTCAAACCAATCTGCTAAATTTTTTGCTTTTTTAATATGTGCCATATATGCTCCTTATGCATTGGTTGAAGCTTGCAACATTGCTTCATATTCTGTGCCACTCTCACCTAAAACCAAAGTTGTATCTCCTTTAATGGCAAAAGGAGGAATATCAAAAGGACGAGGTGGTGGTGTCCCGTCTATATTAACACCATCACCTGTAAATTGCCCACCATGGCATGGGCAATGGAATATGCCTTCATTTGCTTTCCAATTTGGAATACAACCTAGATGTGTGCAAATCTTAATCCCTATGCAGTAATATGCACCTGCTAACTCAAAATCCCTAGATGGTAAAATAGTATCACCAGCCTTTTTTTTCATAATATAAACAGGTTTGCCACGCCATTGTGTATCGCGTATTTCCCCATCTTGCATCCCAGCAACATCAACGGTAGTAAAACCAGCTGAAACCACACTTGGTAATGGGTCCCAAGTTTTTTTCATAGCAACAAGTGCAGCTATAGCACCAACACCAGCAACGCCGCCAAGTGCCATGCCAAGAAAATCTCGCCTTTTCACATCAGCCATTATCTTCTCCTTTAAAAAATCAATAAAAATATTTTATCCCTGCATGAAAAACATGCAAAAAAACTCTAACATTCTAATAAAAAAACACTTAAACAAATATTATATTAGCACACTTCTTGATAAAAATTGCTAGAATAACCATAATATCTTACTTTATGTAATCTAAATATTACACAACATTAAGGAAATATATGCAGACTATTACACAAAAGACACTCGATTCTATAGTTATATTTTTGCAAAATGAAGTAGCCAACCGCGGTTTTAAACAAATAGTTGTTGGATTAAGTGGTGGTATTGATAGTGCAGTTGTTGCACTTTTGTGCCATAAAGCTTTACAAGGTAATACAAAAGCATTGCTCATGCCATCTCTAAGCTCTAGCCAAGCAAGCATAGATGATTCTATTGCATTATGCACGGCATTTGGTATAGAATATGCACTTATGCCAATTAAAGAGTTTGATACAATATTTTGCACACTTTATCCAGAACATACAAAACTCGCTCGTGGTAATTTTTGTGCAAGAATGCGTATGGCAACACTTTATCATATTGCACAGATGGAGCAAAGACTTGTTGTTGGCACAAGTAATAAAACTGAAATTATGCTTGGTTATGGCACAATATTTGGTGATTTAGCATGTGCTATTAATCCAATAGGCAATCTTTATAAAACACAAATTTATATGCTTGCACAATTACTTAATATTCCACAGCAAATTATAGATAAAGCACCGAGTGCCGACCTTTATGCGGGTCAAACAGATGAGCAAGAGTTAGGATATAGTTATGCAGTGATTGATACTTTTTTAGAATCTTATCAAGTAGCACAAGGAGATATAACAAAACTTACACATTATAAAAAAGATATGGTTCAAGCACTTTATGGACGCATACAAAGCAATGCTTTTAAACAAAGCATGCCAAAAATTTGTATGAATCTAGATTACTAAATAGAATATTACTTTTGTAATCTATATATAAAGAGAATCTTGTTAAAAATATGTGGTATTTAAAGTATATTTTTAATATACTAAAATTTATTATATTTTATTTTTTAATACAAAGATTCTAAACAATAACCATAATCTATTGCTGCTATCTTGTCTAGTAAAATATTTCGATATATTAAGAGATATAAAGAAAGTATATTGATTTTTAAAAATCAAAAGCAAATATTAAAACAATGGGTACAAATACTACATAATCCCTCAACATCAAACTTTTTTAGTAATCACTAAGTAAAAAACTGCCACTAACTAATGTAATAACTAACTAATACTCTATTTCCATGTATCGTTTGCAGGGTTTATTCTTTGTGGTTTATGGTAAAAATTTTAGCATTAGTATGATATACCATAGTGTATTATACATTAAAGTATTAGAATATATAAAATGCTTGCATGCAATGTGTATAAGTAATATTGTAGGATATATCCTACAATATACACAATTTTTTATTTTGTTGCTTCATATAACATTTTTTGTGGATCTTTGCAATAATCAATAATTTTTTCTAAACTTTCATGGAATTGCTTTATTTCTGTTGCACTCATTGCACTTTCTGGTTTTTGAGCAATATTTTCAAAGTATTGGCAAATATGCACAAAGAATTGTTCTCCATTTGGTGTTAAACGCACAACATGTATGCGTTGGTCTTTTGTGGATTTTGTTTTCATGGCGTATTGTTTGGTGCATAATGATTCTACACAACGGCTAATTGTGCCTCTGTCTTTATACATAATTTTTGCAAGTTGATTAATATTTAATTCTTTTGCAAGGGATAGGGCGTGCAATACGCCAATTTGCTCAAATCCAATATGAAATGCTTTAAGATGGCTTATGGCAAATTTTTTCATATTGCGTGCCGCTAACATGAGATGCGGCACTACATGTTCTTTTTGAAAATTTTCAATTTGTTCTAGAATTTTTGCATCTAATTCATCTTCCAATGTTTCTTCATTATATGCCATAATATACCTTTCTTTTATAGTAATTTTTCTTTTTGCCTTAAAATAATAACAGAATTTTCATTTTTTTTGGTATCATTTTATATGGTGTAGCAAGTAATTGCTTCAAAAAAGAGGAAAGTCCGAGCTACAAGAGATAGGATTCCATTTAACAAATGGCTAGGGTAACCTAAGGGAAAGTGCAACAGAAATATACCGCCATATATATAGCATGATTGCTGTATGGTAAGGGTGAAAAGGTGGGGTAAGAGCCCACCGATTTCTTGGCAACAAGGAATGCCATGCAAACCCAATCCGTAGCAAGAATAGCAGGTTATTATCTCTCATTAGAAAGCTATTCGCTTGAGCAATATTGCGAAATATTGTCTAGATAAATAATTACTTCATACAGAACTCGGCTTATAGCTACACCATCTTTTTATATGCTATTATATTCATACCTTTTACATAATGTTGAAAATGGTTATATCTTTTTTATTGCGATTAATTAATACTTTAATTGCTTAATATATTTTTAGTATTAAATAAGCAGAAACTATCTATATAAGATATATAAATACATTATCTAGCATATTATTATGAGAGTATTGTATTGCTATTTTATAAAATATATATGTTTAAGATTTCTTAAAAATTGTAACCAATTCTCAAATATTTTAAAGCATAATATAAACAAGCACTAAATAAGTATCCATGTGAAGTTGTTTGCTTGCAGGAAATATTTATTTATTACATTTTATTTTCATAGAAAGGAATACTATGCAACTTGTTTTACTTGATTCAATGACACTTGGTCATTTTGATGAGAATCTTTTTAAGCAGTTTGGTGATTTTAGGGCTTATCCTACAACAGATTCTACACAGATTATTGAACGTGCTTTGCATGCAGATATTATTATCACAAATAAAGTTGTATTAGATGCAAATATACTTGCTGCTTTACCCACTTTAAAGCTCATTTGCATTACTGCTACAGGCACAAATAATATTGATATGGAATATGCAAAAGCACATAATATAATAGTAAAAAATGTGGCTGGTTATTCAACACATGCAGTTGCACAACATACACTTATGCTTGCCCTTAGTTTGCTTGGACGTTTGCCCTATTATGCACAATATGTGCAACAAGGGCAATGGTGTCAAAGTGAGATTTTTTGCCATTTGGCTTATGATTTGCAAGATATATATGGAAAGCAGTGGGGTATTATAGGGTATGGGAGTATTGGTAAGCAAGTATGCAGGCTTGCCCAATCTTTTGGCGTGCAGGTAAGCTATTATTCTACAAGTGGCAATAATACACAAGCTGATATACCGCATAAAAGTTTAGAAACACTTTTGCAAACAAGTGATATTGTCTCTATTCATGCTCCACTTAACCAATCAACCTATAATCTCATAGGTAAAACACAACTTGAACTTTTAAAATGTGGTGCGATTTTACTCAATCTTGGACGCGGTGGTATTGTAAATGAAAAAGATTTAGCACAAGCATTGCAAACACAAGATTTTTTATTTGGAACAGATGTTTTGGAGCATGAGCCTATGCAAATAAACCATCCCTTACTTGATTCAAATATTGCACATAAAGTTATCATAACGCCACATGTTGCATGGGCATATAAAGATACAAGAGTGCGTTTGCTACAAATGGTAGCAGATAATATTAAGCAATTTTTAGAAACACAATAATTTGTTTATCGCAAACAAATTATTCTTCTTTTTATATAACTTTTAGTTGCAAAGATATGTAGCAAATATTGAAAAAAGATGGAATCTAGTATATATAAGAAATTAATCTCCATTTATTATATTTTTGCGTGTAAGCTTCATGGTAAGTGAGTAGATATGCAATCTTGTTCGTGTAAGAGTAAATGCTGCTTTAGTGCTATTCCTGCCCGATAGCCTCCTAGGTTTCCATTATTTCCAACAATACGATGGCAAGGAATAAAAAAGAGGATTGGATTTTTTGCACATGCATTACCAACAGCACGCATAGCATTTGGTTTTCCAAGCATTATAGCAATTTCTTTATAGCTTTTTGTTGTGCCAAATGGAACTTGTTGTAACATTGTCCAAACATGTTTTTGAAATGGTGTTCCTTGTGGTGCTAATGCTATATCGCATTCTTGTTTTATCCCAGCAAAATATTGGATTAGGTATTGTGTAGCTTTTTTGCTTATATTATTTTGGCGTAAATTCTGATATATCTTGTGCGTATGGAATGTGTGGGTATTTTGTTCCAATAACTCTACATAAATAATTGTGTTTTCATATGCCATAATACCTATATCTCCAATGATACTTGAGTAAATTCCACCATAATAGCAGTTTCGCATATTTACTCTTTTTATTGTAAAATCGTAGTTATATATTATAGTATAACATTTAGGAATAATAAAAAACTATACCATTAAAGATAAATCAAGCCTTATTATATTTTGTTGGTGTCTATAAACAATAATTTTTTATATTTTTATAAACACTAAGGTTAGTAGCACTTCATAAAGTTTTAATAGAGAGAAACTTGATATAGTATTTGTTTGTTTCTTTGTGCTATAACTGCAATATATGAAATATTTTTGATAAGGATAACACATGCGATTAAGTGTTACTAAAAAATTGCAATTGGGTATAGCTAGTATATTTATTATTACATTTGGTGCATTTGGTATTTATAAATGGCTTGATTCAAGAGATAATTTCATGAAAGCTTCAAATACACAAAAACAAGTTTTATTGAAAACAGTATTACTTTATACTGATAATTATATGCATGAAAGGAGTGAAAAGCTTGCTGATGCGGCACTTACTCTCGAAAATAATCCACAATTTCTAGCACGTAATCAAATATATGATTTTTTAAATAAAACAGCACGTATGTCTGGTTTTGATGCATTTTATATTGCGTATGTAAGTGATGGTGAAGCCATCATGAGTAGAAAAGATGAACAATATAGTTATCCAAAAATTCTCATGGGTAGTGATGGTAGCAAATATGATGCAAATACAAGAGGATGGTTCAAAGATGCATTAGCACTAGGAAAATCTGGTATTTCTGCACCCTATGTGGATTTTGTAACAGGTGATTTAGCACTCACATTTTTTGCTCCAATACGCGTAAATGGTAAGATTGTTGCAGAGCTTGTGGGGGATTTATATTTATCACAATTTTCTAAGGATATACAATCAGTAAAAACATCTGCAACAGGACGCACAGTGATCTTTGAGGATATGTTTTATGTAGCATTAGAACAGCATGTTATGAATGATTCTGGCAAACCTTTTATTGCAACATTAAAAGAGGGTATTGCAAAGCATAATAATAAACCATTTAAATATGTTTCACTCTTTGATAATGAGGAACGGCTTGCAGTATGCGGTAAAATGCAGGTGGGATGGAATATATGTATTACAAATGCAGTAAAAGACTATGATGAAGCATTGCGTACAATTGCTATTAATACATTTGTATGGTTTGTTGGTGCTATTCTTATTGCATTAATACTTATGGCATTATTGCTTCGTTATATTCTCAATCCATTGGATACCATACGCAAAAATCTACATCAATTTTTTGAGTATCTTGCTTACAAGATTCCAACTTATACGCCAATACATATACAAAGCAATGATGAATTTGGGCGTATGTCAAGCGAAATTAATGAAAATGTTGCATTGATTGCACAGCTTCATAAGCAAGAAAAAGCTTTGCAAGAAGGTTTTGAAGAAGTTATACAGGAAGTAAAAGAAGGTAAATTTGGTAAGCAACTTATTATAGATTCTAAAAATCCTAATATGATTTCTTTACGTAACTACATTAATGATATGAGTGCGGCTTTATGTACAACTATTACGATGGATTTATCACGCATACTCCACGCATTCCAAGAAGCCAATAATGGCAATTTTCAAAGCCAAATCTTAGAGCCTGTTGGCATGGAAACAAATGTTAATATGCTTATTGCAAATATTGCACAAATGTTGCAAACTTCACAAAAGCTTGCTTATACATTAGATACACAAAGTAATTTACTTAATAACTCTGTTATGCGGTTGCAAGAAAGTTCAGAGCAACAAGCAAGTGCATTGCACCAAACTGCAACAGCTATTGAAGAGATTGCTAGCTCAATGGCTAATGTGAGTGTAAATAGCACAGAAGTGATAACCCAAAGTGAAGATATTAAAAATATTGTAATTGTCATTAAGGATATTGCAGAGCAAACAAATCTATTAGCTTTAAATGCAGCTATTGAAGCAGCAAGGGCAGGGGAGCATGGACGAGGTTTTGCAGTAGTTGCCGATGAGGTAAGAAAGCTAGCAGAACGCACACAAAAATCCTTGAGTGCAATAGAATCAAATGCAAATGTTTTGGCACAATCTATACATGATATGGCGAGTGCCATTGAGGAGCAAGCACATGGTATGAATCAGATTAATGAACAAGTTGCACAACTTGAGATAACAACCAAAAATAACCTTGAAATTAGTAATGATGCACAAGATATTAGCCATAATGTTGCAAATCTTGCAACAGAGATTTTAGAAGATGTAAATAAAAAACGCTTTTAATATATTATTGCAGTATGGTTTTATCATGCTACAAGCAAAAACTCTCACCTTTTACTAAACTACTTCATGCTATTGGGTGAGATAGCTATCTTAATAGAATTTCAATAATTAAAATATTTTTTAGTGAAACATTGAATCATATTTTCTTTAATATGAAAGTAATTTAGGTTAGGAATAACCTATAAAACTATAAATAAAAAACTTTTTGTATTAGTTGGGATTACTTGGCTTTGAGTCATTTCTTTAAGTGAGGAAGAGAGCGGTGATTATTCACATAAAAGCTTTAGAAATTTATCATATAATTTATTTGGCAAAAAGTGTAGAATCTATGTAATGGTTGATAACTGCTTGTTATTGCATATTGGAAAAATATATAATATATTTCTATCTTGTAAGATTATGAGAAGATACTATAGCTACATAAAAGCAGTAGATATTAAAGTAGGAATATGGTAATATTTGTTAATTGCTACAATAAAACACAATAGTGGTAATCATAAATTTATTGGAAACATAAAGCTAGTATTTGCTTTACATTATTTGTATATAAGGGCGTATTGTATTGGTAAAATCTGTATTAATTAATATAAAAAACATATAACTCTTTGTGTTCTTACCAAAAGCATGGCTTTTTGAGTAATATGTTAAGGTAATTAATATGATAATGAATTGGTAATTTACAATAGTGATATGTAATAGATTCAATTATTTTTATTGCAAGGCATTGATGTAAAGTGGGTTTAGTTAATTGGAAGGATATGTAGTTCTTTCTAGTTGTATTGAGAGAAAAAGCTATTTAAAGCATATTAAATTAAAAATAATGTTCTAAAAGATAGCAAATTCCAAAAGTTATTATCTTATGCTTAAATAATAGGATATACAAATATGTTAAGTAATTTAAAAAACTCTAAGTTATTAATACTACTTGTAAAGATAGAAAATCAATAGGGGAGTTTAATTTAATGGCAATGCATAACTTTTTGTAAGAATATTTTTAATAAAGTATAGGATATATTGCCTAAATATTATGAGATAATAAAAAAGTTTATATAATAAGAAGTAGCAAACATATTGATACAAAATATGTAAAAAAAGAAAAATATTCTAAAATTATGCTACAATTTAGCTTTTTTAATCATTATATAATACAATCATTACGAGGGTGGCGTGAAATTATCCCATATTTTAAAATCTTATTTTTTTATATTTATTATTATAGGGCTTATCCATACTGCTATGGCAGCACCAACTGATAATACATTAAAGTTGAATGGTGTGCCCATACCTTCAGTTGATTTAAGTATAAACCCACCAAGCACACCGACACAGCTTGTTACAACATTAAATATAGTTGTGTTACTTACATTACTTATTCTTGCTCCATCGCTTGTGCTTATGATGACAAGCTTTACACGCATTCTTATTGTGCTAGGTTTTTTACGCACCGCATTAGGTACACAGCAATCCCCACCTACACAGGTATTAGTAAGTCTTGCCATGATACTTACATTTTTTATTATGGAGCCTGTTGCAAAAGATGCTTATAATGCAGGTATTAAGCCTTATATGGATGAAAAAATAGGCTATGAAGAGGCATTTGACCAGACTATACGTCCATTTAAGAAATTTATGTTAATGAATACTCGTCATAGTGATATTGCGCTTTTTTATAAGATACGCAATGAAGAGCCACCACAAATGAAAGATATTACAACCAAAGAGCAATTTAATGTGCTACTAGATAAGGTATCATTAAGTATTGTGTTGCCATCTTTTATGATTAGTGAATTAAAAACTGCATTTCAAATTGGTTTCTTATTGTATTTACCATTTTTGGTTATTGATATGGTTATTGCTTCAGTGCTTATGGCTATGGGTATGATGATGTTACCGCCTGTTATGATTTCATTACCCTTTAAGATTCTTATTTTTGTGCTTGTTGATGGCTTTAATTTACTTGTATGGAATCTTGTGCGTTCTTTTAATTATTCTTAGGTGGTGATTATATTTTTGGTAAAAATATTATAAAAATAAGCTTGTTATATAATTTCATTTATGAAAGTGAGAATATTTTTGTAAAAAATATGTTATACTTGCAAAGATTATATTGATTTAGGAGTTTTGATGACACAAGAAGAATTAGATTCTCTTATGGCACAAGATGTAGATGCTTTAGATGCGAGTTTTGGTGATATACAAGTAGGTGATACAAAAGAAGAGATTAAAGCAGAGTTTATTGATCCAAACTCATATAAGCCAGAAGCCGATAAAAAGTGGCCACCACCACCACCAACAGAAGAGCATAAAGTTGTGCATCAACTTGATGATGTAACGCGTGATTCTGAAGTGAAAATGACAGAAGTTTTTGATCAGATTGATGTTATTGGAGCACTTGCGACTTCAATTGAGAAAGATTCTAAAAAAATAAAAGAATATTTAAAAGCCCAAGAGGAAATGCTTGCAATGCTTGTTGAGAGTTTTCCAAAGATTAAGGCATTTGCTACTTCTCTTGAACAAACAAAAGAAATTGTAAAGATAAATGATAATATTAAAAATTCTGCAATGGATTGTAATGATGCATGCATGCAAGCTATGGATATTATGCAATACCAAGATATTCATAGGCAAAAGATTGAACGTGTTATTAATGTTATGCGTGCATTAAGTCAATATATGAATTCTCTTTTTGAAGGGAGAGGTGATGATTCAAAACGCGTTGCTTCTGCAACATATATTGCTGGTGATAATCACGATGAAGTTGCAAGTGAAAGCGATATTGAGGCACTCATTGCGTCTTTTGGGCAGAAGTAATAAATAATTGATATTTGAATATTTACCTACACATATTACGCAAGATAAAGAGCGTTTGCGTGCTGTGTGCCGTGTATTCCCTATAACAAAAATTCTCATTCCATCAAATCCAGTGGCTAAGCCATATCCAGATTCTTTAGTTGTTGTTGCTATGTTGCAAAATATGGCAAAACAAGACATGTATTTAAAACATATTCAATTCATACCTACCATAAAAACAGGTATGCATACTTTAGAATCTTTACAAAGTATATTTTTATCATTACAATATCTTAATATATCACATGTTGCGATTATTAGTGGCGACACAACACAGCCACATGCCCTAAATACCTACCATGCACTAGAAATTCTAAAAAATATGCAAAAAACATCTACTTTTTTACAACAACTCCATATATTTTGTGCCTTAGAATCCAATATATCAGTGCGTAATAGTTATGGGTTGTGTAAAAAAATGCAATATGGTGTGCGTAACTTTATTACACAACCATTTTACCTTGTTAATCCAGAGCAACACTGCGATATACATATGGCATGTAATGCCAATCCACCATATTTTTTGCCACAACAAAACATACAAAGTGTTGCAACATTTTTGCAATTTTATCAAAATCTCACACAGATATATATGCACACAGCTATACCATATTGCATACCATATAAAAAAGTGCAGATTTATTGTGGTTTTCTTCCGCTTTCACATGCAAAGCAAGCTTATGCCCTACATGCTAAAAATATTGGTATTTTAATACCAAAAAGTTATATTCATAAAATAAGCAACAACGCATCGTATGCAAATATAGAGCTTTTAATGCAATTGCAACATTATCATATAAGCATGAGTTACTTACATTTTCGTGATATACAAATGCTTTTGGATAGGAAGGGAACAAATAAGCACATACATAAAAATATTGTTTAGAATCTCATAATATACTTTTTATTACTAGGAATTGTCTAGCTTTTTATAGAGGAAGATATATTGCAAGCTATAAATAGAATAAGTTAAAATGCTTGCTATGTTTAGTTATATAGTTTAAACTAAGTAGAAAAATTCTTGAACTTTATATAGCATAAGATATAACCACAAGTCTTAAGTATATGGTTTTATATGATTTTTTATAAAGGAGCAATTCATAATATATGATATAAGGTATTAATGGACTATGCAAAAAGTGTAAAAGTTAATGTAAAATATTTGTAACAAGAAATATTTAAAAATCGTGCTAATATATTAATTTTAAACGCAAATGTGGTAAATGTGATAAAAAGCTGCAATATATAAAAAAATTGGTTCATATGGTATTATAAAGTTATAAATATTATGCACTCTGTTATATAAGATTCTAGAATTATAATAATAGAATAACAAGTGCGTTTAATTGTAAAATTTAGCATATTAGTGGAAGTAGAGATATTTTTAGATTTATTTCTCTCATATAATCCTAATCCCTAAGGTAGAATACTATAATTTGTAAATTTATAGAATCTAAGACAATATAGTATTTATTGTTGTGTGGTATTGATTGTTATAGTATAATTTGTATTCAAGTAAGTTAGCCATTCGCGTATATTCATGTTTTTCAATGTTTTGAGTGGCTGGAAATTTGGAGGATTTTTCAGTGTGAGTTGCATATCAAATTCTTTAATACCATTTTGCATTAAATCACTTATTCCTTGCATAAGTATTGAGCTAGTTGAGCCTACATATGATGCAAGAAATGGCTTGCCAACAAGTTTCATAAGGCTAAGGTTAGCTTCAAATTGTGTTTTTAATGTATTTTTTTGCTCCATTGTGAGTTTTTCGTTATGTGCAAGAAAATCTTGAAATGATTGCTTGGGTTGTATAGTAAGTTTTAGTGAATCAAGTTCATGCGGAATATTTTGTGCCTGCAATTCTTCTTTGTCTGAATCGCCATTCATTGCCATTGCAATTTCATATAAGATTCCAATAATATGTGCCCGTTCGATATTTGGCGCAAACAAATTAACTACTTCAAGATGTGTATCAAACATTTGCGATATAAAATTACATTGGGTATTGGCAGTAATTGTATGCGATACATCTTCATCAACTTTGTAAAGATAATCTTGCTCACATTCAAGTTGATTAGGTAAAAAAGCATCTGTGCTATAATTAAAAAATGCAATAAGTGGTTCTTTTGCTGAATCCCCGAAAAATCTATTGCCTGTTGGATACTCTATGTCTGTTTTTACTTTAAAAGATAGGCGGTTTTTACTTTTTATATCTTCACTACTAAGTGTAAAATTACGAAATTGTATAGTTTCATGAACATCGTGTTGGTTTGTTGTAAAATCATCCATATAAAGTGTAATTTTTTCCGATTTACATTTATAATCCATAAGCCCACTACATTGAAATGGGAGATATTCAAAACGTTGGATGCCATATTGACTGCTTTGTGCTTGCTCCACCTGTATGCGTGCTAATTCCATACCTTGATTTAACCGCAATTCTACTTCTTGCAACATTTTTCTTGATGCAAAATAAAGCACAACTAATAATATAACAATAATAACTGCCCCAATAAACACAATTCTACGCACCAATCTATTCATAAAAACCCTTTAATAAATATGCTATTATAATAACTCTATTTACAATTACTTCTCGTTTATTTTGTATTAAAATTATTTTCTATTCTACCATAATTTTAATAATTTATACTTTTTCTATATAAAATGTAATATTAATTACACAATAATATAGCATTTATTTTCTTTTAAATATTAGTGCGAACGTTTATAGAAGTCATTGGTGGCTTTTACAAAACCATCAATACTGCCACAATCATAACGCACCCCTTTAAATTTATAGCCAATAACTCGTCCAATTTTAGCTTGTTCCAATAACGCATCTGTAATTTGTAATTCACCATTAATACCGGGTTTCGTCATGCGTAAAATATTAAAAATATCAGGGGTTAAAATATAGCGTCCAATAATAGCTAGGTTGCTTGGGGCTTGTTCTCTGCTTGGTTTTTCAACCATAGATTTTATTTTATAGATTCCATCTTCTAATATATCTGCTTCTATAATACCATATTTATGCACTTCATTAGAATCTACTTCCTCAATGGCAACTACAGAGCATCGATATTTTTCATAAATCCGCATCATTTGTGTAAGCACACCTTCATCTTCACTATAACATAAATCATCGGCTAAAATTACTGCAAAAGGATTTTTACCTACAAGTGTTTCACCTGTTAAGATTGCATGCCCTAATCCACGCATTTCTTTTTGCCTTGTGTAGCTAAAAGTAGCAGTTTCCATAATATTACGAATTTCACGGAGTAAATTTTCTTTTGATGTATCTTTTATTTGATGCTCTAATTCATAACTAATATCAAAATGATCTTCAATACTCCTTTTCCCTCTTCCTGTAACAATTGCCATTGTCCTACAACCTGCATCTAAAGCCTCTTCTACACCATATTGAATAAGTGGTTTAGTAAGAATTGGAAGCATTTCTTTTGGCATTGCTTTTGTTGCAGGCAGGAATCTTGTGCCATAACCAGCAGCAGGGAATAAACATGTCTCTATCATTATTATCCTTTTATAGATTTAGTGATTTGTTGTAATTATACAATAATAATGTGAATTAAGGAAGCTCATGATTCTAGGATCATATCTTCAATCCTGTATCCAATAAAACCCTAAAATCTTATGAATATTTTAAAAGATTGGGTATTACTATAATAGTTTTATGTATGTGTATTTTATTAAGAATCAAGCAACCATTGTGCAACATTTTTAGCACTACCATGTTTGAGATATTTGCGTAATGTTGTAACACCTTCAAAATATCGTGTATAATCAAAATGCATATATGCATTTAACATGTTATCAGCAGTGCAATCCCCTTGCAAAAGTTCTTCATGTAAATACTCATGGCTAAGCCCAGCTTTTTTAATATTTTGCCCTTTTTCTTGCAATATGGCTTGATAAATAATATTTGCCAATCCAACAAATTGCAATTGCACAAAAAGACGGGCAATATAGTAATCTATCCACTTTGCACGATAGACAAGTACGAATGGAATTTGCATAAGGCTTGCTTCTAATGTAGCAGTCCCAGCACATACAAATGCAAATGCTGCACCACATAAACCTTCTTGTGTGTTGTATGTAATATGAAATTGTGTTATATCGCCATATACTTGCATCATTGGTGTATCTCGGAATTTTGGGGGCACAATAAGTCTCATGGTTGCATGTGGTTTTTGTTGTAAAAGTGTTGTTGCTACCTTTCTATATGACTGCATAAGTTTTTTTATTTCACTTTTACGACTACCGGGCATAAAGACAAAAATATCAGAATCTTTATCTCCCACACCATTCGTATCAGTGTAAATATCAAGTAATGGATGCCCAACATATTTTGCTTTACTTTTATAGTATTGTAATTCGAAGGGCCAAATACATGCAAGCTTATCACAAAGTTTTTCAATTTCTTTTGCACGCCATGCTTTCCACGCCCACACTTGCGGTAGTATATAATACATGATTGGGATATTTGGGTTTTTTTTACGTATAATTTTTGCAAGGCGTAAATGGAATGATGAACTATCCATTAAAAGTATTTTGTCGCATGTTATAGCACTTTGGCTAAGTGTTTTCATAGCATATTTAAAAAACAAAATTTTTTTTGCTACATCGCTAAATCCCATGATAGCAAATTGGCTGGGGCACATTATTTGTGTGCCAATCTCACACTCACATACACCAATAAGCTCGCAATATTGTGGCAAAAGAGCAGCAAGATTCTTTAGATGTAAATTGGAGCTTGGCTCAAGCGCACTTACAAAAATACGGAGCTTTTTTTCTGTCATGGTTTATTCCTTGTTTTAAAAGCCTCTAAAAATTCTTCTGCATTTTCGGTGCTTATACCCTCTTCACGCAAGATATTTGAAAGTTGGCTTAGCATTTCTTCTACACGTTCTTTCTTTTTTTCAATACGTGCTATTCTATCAGCTTGTTCCTTTGAATCAAAAGTATCTGTATGGAATGTTTTTGACTCAAAGTCTGCAGTTTTTGGAATTTTTGGATTAGTAATTGGTTGGTAATCATCTTGTATATCGCCCATTTTACTACGCATATGCTCTTTAAAATTATCTTCTTCTGTTAAATCGCGGAGTTCTACACGCAATTTTTCATTTTTAAGTTCAAGCTCCCCGATTTTATCTTTAAGGCGAAAAAGTCTTTTGCTAGCACGGCGATACACTTCATAAAGTTCTGGCGGATAAATAGTCTGTGCAACTCTTGCCATAGCAGTTGCTCCATTTTTAACATGCACACTGACAACATTTAAAGGTTGAAACTCTGCAATAATACCGCTAAAATCAAGTGGATTGGAATCCCCATCATCTTTTGTAAGCATAAAATTCATTTGTGTGTCAAAAGATTCAAGATGTTCGTTTTGTTGTCCTTGCAAAATTTTATTTTTATAAAGTTGTGCTTTACCTTGCATTTCTTCAAGTTGTGTTCTTATATGCTCCAACTCTTCATTTGCATCTTTTAGTAGGGTATTAGCTTCTGTTATTTCTGTTGTTAGGCTTTTGAGCTGTTTTTCTTTTGCTTTGATAAGCAAATCATATTCTTGTATGCTCTCCATAAACTCTTTTTTCTTGTTTTCAAAAATCTTAGCAATTTGCCATGCTTCTTTTATGATTTCAGCTTTCGCAACAAATTCAAGAAAAATTTCTTGCTCATCAATATTTTGCACAATATGAGCTAACACTTCTTTTTCATCATCTTTTAAGCTCAAGTGATACTCCTTTTTTAATTAGTTTCAAGTTCAAGACGTTCAAGTTTTATATCCCGTCCTTTAATAATATGTGTATTTTTACTTCCACATTGGGGGCAAGTAGGATTATCTAAACTATGAAAAGTAGCATAGCAATCTCTACATTCCAACAATAATTCTTCAGTAATAAGTATTAATGTTGTGTGATTTAATGCCTTATATTCTGTTTGCAATACTTCAAAAGCACTTTGCAATAAGTTTTTATCGACATTAGCACGTTCTCCTACGCTAACAATAATATTTTGCACATTTTGCGCATTATGCTCTTGTAGATGTGTAAGGCATAATTCAATAAGTGAAGCAATTATAGAATATTCGTGCATGTCTTTTCCTATTTTATCTTTGGTTTTAATAGTGCAACATGGAAATTATTGCGATCAAGTGGCGTGCTTTGCATTAACCAACCAAATAATGCCACAATACTATCAAACATTGCATTATAAATATCTAAAGTATTTGCAAATGGCAACCATAAAGCAAATGCCATAAGCATAAAAATACCACAAACTCTATCTATACAATAAGCAAGTGCTATAAAACAAGCAACAAGAAGAATCTTATATCCCAAAGCACCATATGCCCATTCAAATATACCAAAAGCATTACTCATGAGTAATAGCCATATAATAGCTAAAAATAAGAAACCTCGATAGCTTATTATAAAACCTATCTGATTAATAAATGTTCTTAATATGGAAAAAAGACAAATAAAAAAGAGTAAAAAGCTTGGAATATCAAAAATACTATAAAGCAACATTGCAAAACTTTTTTGCTGTATTGGGATAAAACTTAGTCCAAAACCGCATGCACTAATTAGTCCTCGCGTTATTGGTTGCAAAAAAGTGCCAAAAAAGATACGCACAAGAGAAAGCATGCCTAGCATAAAAGCTGCACACATAAGTGCGTAAGTAAAAAGTGCATAATATGCCATATTTATCCTTTATAGTAGCACAATAGCATACAGAGTAATTGTGATAGGCAAAAAGCTATAATATTTTCATACTTGCTATTTTGATTAAAACTAGATTGCATATTTGTTCCTAAATAGTGTTATTGTGTGTTGCAATAAGGTTATCAATATATATTTCGTTTAGGGTAATGATATTGAGTTTTTTCTGTATATCTTTTGCATAAACAATATAAGCATATGCACCATGTGTAAATATTTTTGGGCTAATAATATTACCTTTTAGGCTTTTATCGAGCTCTTTTAATGGGGTAAAATCTGTTCCATTCCACACTGCTAAATGGAGTGTCGTATTATCTCTATTGGTATAAATTAGTACAACATAGCTTCCAAATGTTGCTATGCTTATTGCATTACCAACATAAAGATTCTGGCTTTCTTGTAATGTTTCAAATTGCAATACCCCATTACTTATTTTGCAAAGTTGATAAGCAAGATTTGGTGTGTTATCATTAGGTATTATCTGTTTATAATAAAGTGCAAGGCAATGGTGAGTTGTAGTTTCGCTTGCTTTATTGTTGAGATTATAATGGGTATGTAGCGGTGTAATAATTGGTGCGGTATAAAGTGGATTATCATGGGGCTTTATTATCTCTTGTAATTGTAGTTGTTTGTCAAAAATACCAAAAAATGCCATATTGTTTTTAAAGTGTGTGTAGAATGGCAAAATAAACCCTTGCATTATATTATGTGTGCTACTAATTATAGTTGGTTTATAGGTTAAAAAAGCATTGAGATTAGCAAAAATACTTAATACTGGTTGTTTATAAAGATGAAAAAGGGAATCTATAGAATCTGTATATGTATTTATTGTGTGTGCTACTTGTTTTTCATGTTTATCTATAATTTTTATTTGTTGTGTATTTGTTTGTTGGTCGTGTGCTTCAATATAGGCTGCAATATCTGCTAATTTTGCATTAAAAATATAGTTTCTTGTAATAAAAGATCGCGGTGTTAGATTAGCATTAAGAAAAAGATAGAGATGTGTGCCATCACGTTGCAATAGGGCTGTATTTATTGTATTAGTATATTGTCTTGTTTGTTTTTTCAGCATATCAGTATCAAATAGGAGTGTTTCATGGCTATGCACTTTTGTGTTAGTGGCAATGTTTTGCCATACTCCTTTTTGTAACGTTGTGCTATATTTGTTAGGATAAAAAAGCAAGCCATACAAACTTGTTTTATATTGTTCGTTTGCATCAAGATAACCAATAAGATAACGTGCAGAATCTACTTGTGTAATATCAACAGCAAGAAGTTTTTTGGCTTGCACCTCCCATTGTTCTTTTTCATAGATTTCATGTTTTTGTGTTATATCAAATGATGGTAAATTAAAATATATATCTTCATAGATATTGTATGTAAAGAGTCCAATACTTGCAACTACACACAACATAAAATAAAATAGATAGTCTAGTATTTTCATGCCACCAACCACTATAGTATATTTATTGCTTGCACACTATAATCTAATGGAGAATCTCCCATAAAGACAGCAACATTACCACATTCTGTTGTGATATTTTTCCCAAAAGTAAAAGTTTTGCGTTTCAAAATAATCTCTTTTGTGAAAGGCAAATTAATATTATAAATTTTTTGTGCATTAAGACTTATGAATTGAGAGAGGTTTTCTAGCTTTTTATGTTTTGCGAAAAGTGTGCATAGGGCTTCAAGTAAAATTGGTGCACTAAAGATTCCTGCTGCACCCTCATATTTTGCCTGTATTGTATGTGGTGCACTATCAGAGCCAAAGCTAATTTTTGAATCACCGCTAAGCCCAGCTTCAAGGATTGCATCTCTATCCGCAGGTGTTTTAACGATAGGCTTACAAAACATAAAGGGATTTAGTTTGCCACCCACAATATCATCAAGTGTTAAAAGCATATGGTGTAATGTGATAGTGCCATATAAATTTGGATATTTATGAATACATTCTAGTGAATGCCTATCGCTTAAATGTTCGATAATAATTTTTAATCGCGGAAACATACAAGCAAGCTCACTAAATATTTGCAAGAACTCTTGTTCTCGTTGCATACTAAAGCCCATACTCTCACCATGTATGCTTAAAATCATATTGAGATTCTGTGCTTCTTCAAGCAGGGTTAATAAATGCTTACTAAGCACTTCGCTTACTCCATTTTCTGCATTGGTAGTTGCCCCTTTTGGATAGAGTTTTAAAATCTTAATACCTGCTGCATGGGCTTGTTGCAACATATCAATGTTAAGGGAATCATGAATATAGAGTGCAATAAGTGGGATAAAGTGTGTGCCTTGCAATTTACTCTGTGTCTCATCTTGTGCAACAAGTTGCAATATTTGCTCTTTGTAATCTATAACAGCCTGTGTGTCTATTAAAGGTGGAGTAAGATTTGGCATAGCAAGCAATGCACTAAAATGCCTTGTGCTATATGGCAATACAGCTTTCAACATTGCGTCTTGACGTAAATGTATATGCATATCAATAGGATTACATAAGGTAATGGTATCCATTTTATATCCTTAGATTATGAAATAATATTGGCAATCGCACTAAACATGTGTGATGGGGCGAGCTTTCAGAATAACATATAATTATAACATAAGAATATTGTATATATTGTTAGAAAACATAGTGATATTGCTATTTTTCGTAAAAACTTATTAAAGAGGAACATGTTTGTAGATTCCATAAATATTCCACATAGCATATTCATAATTGCAAAGAGTGATTATAATATTTTTTCAATATCCTCCTTATAGCACACGAATAGTGTTGTATAAATGATTTAATTTTGTTGATAAATTTTGTACTTAAATTTGCTATATCTATAAATATTTTGCAATAAAAGCAGATTTTAAGAGCTTTTAGTGAATCTAAAAAAATATAAAAAAGCTATTCTACAGAAACTTTAATATGTTTTGCAGAATCTTTCAAGTTTAGACAATAAAATAATAAAAAGTAAGCTAGAATGCAACTTGCACTCCAATAAACTCTAATCCATAGAGCATTAAATAGTATATCTTACTTCATTGTTTTTTATTCTTTCATTAAATCTACTTGCCATAAAGGCAACAATACTAGATAAAAGCTAGCATCTAATTTTATATTTTATATTATTGTTACACATATTTTATTGTAGATATTAAGAAGAATATTTTATTTCACTATTCTTTTGTTATTGTTTTTCCATTATTTTTGCTATCTGTTCTAGGTTTAATTTACTTACTAATATTCTAGCCAAGATTGCTGATACACCAACTACAACTCCACCTATAAAATTATTAGGAATTTCAAATTTTGTATCCCCAGCTTTTATTGTAGAAACTTCTGTTCGGTTGTTTTTAATGTGTTTTATAATTCCTTATTCTTGTCGCTTTCTATAATCCTGCATACATACTCCTTAGTTTTCATTATATGCCCACATAATTATAAATTAATAAATCAATATTTTTAAATGGATTCTATTAGGAGTTTTTCAAAATTAAAAGATTGTCTGCAATCATATTTTTCTATCGCATTTTTACACCTCTTTAGATCTAGATAGAGTATTAGTTTTATGTTTTACAATGATAGGCTAGTATTGTTTTGATTTGATATAGTGAAAACAAATAAATTTCAAAATAATTTTTAACTTATAGATATGAAAGATTGGAGCTTGTCG
>JARHZY010000108.1 GCA_029264655.1 Helicobacter sp.
TTAGTGAGCGATAAATGGATTAATAAGTCAATATGGATTTATAGAAATATGGGGTAGTATATATAAAATTTATTAGCATAAAATCTCTAATGTGATGGTGGTAAGCTTATAAAAATTATGTTATTATGTTTGGTTTATGCATTCAGATATAGATTTATCGTATAATAGTGTTTATAAACTTTTGGTATAAAATTGCATATTATGTTATTTCAAGCCATTTGATAAAAATAAAGGAATATTATGGAATTTTTACAATCACTTAATGAGGCACAGAGAAAAGCTGCTACTCATATTGATGGTGCATTGCTTATTCTTGCTGGTGCTGGGAGTGGCAAAACAAAAACGCTTACAACACGGCTTGCCTATCTTCTAAGTGTTGTTGGGATTCCACCACAAAATACACTCACCCTAACTTTTACCAACAAAGCAGCAAGAGAGATGAGAGAGCGGGCTATACATCTTTTACAATTTAGTGGCGTGCCTATAACAAATATGCCATTGCTTTGCACTTTTCATAAATTCGGACTGCTTTTTTTGCAACGTTATATGCATGTTTTGTCTCGTTCATCACTTTTTAATGTTATAGATGAGGATGATAAGCGTAAAATATTGCGTAATCTCAAAAAAAACCATATAAATGCAGATACTCTGCCTGCTCCATCAATACTTTCAGAATATATCTCTCACTATAAAAATAATGCAATATTGCCCCATAATGCTTTAACAAGCAATATTCTTTTGAGTGTTGAGGTTGCGGCAGTTTATCAAAGCTATGAAGACTATTTGTGTGCCAACAACCTTGTGGATTTTGATGATTTATTATTATTGCCATATAGAATCTTATGTGAGCACGAAGCATTACGTACAGAAATAAGCACAAAATACCAATATATTATGGTTGATGAATATCAAGATACCAACGATTTACAGGCAAGTTTGCTTATGTTGTTATGTGCTAGACATGAGAATCTTTGTGTGGTGGGAGATGATGATCAAAGTATTTATAGCTGGCGTGGTGCAAATATTGCAAATATTTTAGAATTTGGCAAGCAATTTAATACAACAGAAATTATTAAGTTGGAACAAAATTATCGTAGCACAGAGCAGATTCTATCAGTAGCCAATAAGCTTATTGGCTATAATACAGGACGTTATGATAAGATTCTAAAAGCCACAAAACCACATGGAAAGCAGGTGCGATATATAAAAAGCCTTAATGATAAGAATGAAATGGCACAAATTATAGAATCTATACAAGAGCTTATTTCGCAAGGTGAGTGTTATAATGATATTGCGGTTTTATTCCGTCTAAATGCACTTGCAAGAAATGTAGAGGAATGTTTTAATCGCGCAAAGATTCCATTTAAAATGATTGGCGTGATACGTTTTTATGATAGGCAAGAGATAAAGGATGTGCTTGCCTATTTGCGTTTGGCTTTAAATCCACATGATAATTTTTCTCTTGAACGCATCATTAATCGCCCAAGACGCAATATTGGAGAAAAAACATTTGCTGATATACGCACAGCAAGCACGCATTATGTAAGCATATATGATGCTTGGAAACAAGGTGCATTCAATACTTTGAAATGCTATGCAAAATTACATGATTTTTTTATGCTTATAGAATCTTTGCAAGAATGTTTGCAGCTTACCCCAAAGGAACTACACCATTTCTTTTTGACAAAAATTCGTTTATATGCAGATGATATACCAACAAAAGATTCTGAAAACAACGAAGAGCGTAGGCACAATATAGAAGAATTTTTCTCTGTTTTTATGAATTTTATAGAAGAGAGTGAAAATGATGGTGGCTTTGCAAGTAATGAGGCTATGCTGCAAAGTTTTTTAAATGATGTAACCTTGAGTTCAAGTAGTGATGTAGATGATTCTGCTAATGTGCTTTGTATGAGCGTGCATAATAGCAAGGGGTTGGAATTTAAACATGTATTTGTTATTGGTATGGAAGCAGGATTATTTCCGCTTTATAGTTTTGATGAAACAAATAATAGCAATTCTGAATATAGTATATGCAATCTTGATGAAGAAAGGAGGCTTGCCTATGTTGCTTTTACGCGAGCAAAAGATAGTCTTACTTTAAGCTATGCCAAAGAAAGATTTTATCGCAATAAATGTAGAGAATTTGAGCCATCTCAATTTTTGATAGAATCTGGTGTTGTTACAAGTATAGAAGCTGGGTTTCACAGGCAAACCGCAGTAGATATACATACGCCTACAGCAAAATCCACTAACTCTAAAGATTTACAATATGGTGATTGTGTGCAACATAAACTTTTTGGGTTTGGTAGAATAGAATCTGTGCAAGGAAGTGGGAGTAATTGTAAAGCAACAATTAATTTTGGCGGCACAAAGCGTGTAATCCTTACTACATTTCTCACAAAGATATAATATGAAATTTTGATATATTTATGTTGCTAAATTTTAATTTTTTAGTATATTATGCTTATTTTACATATTTTTTAGGCTTTTGCTATTGTAACTCGATAAGAAATTTGCTACAATAGTGCTTTAGTTTTTTAAGTTTATGTAATCAGAAAAATTTTAATGAGTGTTATATAGAAAGGGACAATATGGAAATTATGCCAAATGTGCAGGTAATGCTTGTTGTTTTTGTGGTGTTTATGGCTACAATGTTTCTGCTTAATAAGTTTGTATTCCAACCACTTTTTACTTTTATGGACCTAAGAGAACAAAAAGTTACAAATGATTTGCAGCTTGCAACAAAAGAGGACAATGAGTTGCAGCGTATAGAAAATGAAATACATACAATTTTATCTGATGCGAAATCGCAGGCATTTGCAGCAAAAGAGCAGCAAATTGAAGATGCAAAAAAAGCTGCAAATGCAAAAATTGAGCGAATCCAAAATGAAAATAAAGAAAAAATGGAGGCTTTTATAGCAAAATTACAGGACAACAGAGATTCAATGAAAAATGAATTGCGTGCTAGTCTTGGGGATGTAGAATCTTTGCTTGTTGCAAAGATTAAAAATATTTGATTCTAGGTATAAGGGGTAGTTATGCGGTATATATGGATGGCATTGTTATGTTGCGGATTATGTGGCATATCATATGCAAGCAACCAAACTCATGTAATGGATATTACACAAACAGATATTATTGAGCGATTAATTAACTTTGTAATTTTTGTGGCTTTAATGTGGTATCTACTTGCAGACAAACTAAAATCTATATTGCATGAAAGAAGCCAAGCAATTAGCGATAAGCTTTCGCAGACACAAACAAAAGTGCGTGAATCAAGAGAAAAAAAAGAAAAAGCTCAACAACGATTAAAAGAGGCACATGAGCAAGCTGCAGAAATCCTTAGCACAGCTAAAAAAGAGGCACATGCCTCTGTATTGCGTATTGAGGAGAAAACAAAAGAACAAATTGCTGGGCTTATAAAGGCAAATGAAGAAGCAATGGAGTTTCAGGAGAAAATGCTACAAAAGCAACTTGTTGCTGAAGTTTTACAAGAGGCATTTGCAAGCCCAAAACTTAAACTTGATACTCAAGATTATGTTGGAATCTTGGAAAAGAAGGTGGTGTAGATGCAAGAACATATTATAGCAAAGAAATATGCCAAAGCCTTAGCTAGTCTGTGTAGCGTTGAGGAGATTACACAAATATATACTCTCTATGCGACAATAAGTCAAGCATTTGGTATAAGTAAATTCCGCACTATTATCACTTCACATATTGTTGAACGCAACAATAAGCTTATACTTTTAAAATCGTTTGTTGATATTTCGACAAATACACATGCTGAAAGGTTGCTTACCATTCTTGTCTATAACGATAGAATCTCTTTATTACCTTTTGTGGCACTTGAACTTAAGAAAATCATTGACAAACGTCTTAATGTTTATCAAGCTACACTTTATGTAAATCAAACACTGAATGAAGATGTTTTATTGAATATACAAGAAAAACTAGGGAAGAAGCTAGGCGTAACACTTCATATTACACAAAGTGTTGATTTAAATCTTGATGGTATTAAGCTTGAAGTAGCGGATTTGGGGATTGAGGTTGCATTCTCAAAGCATAAATTTACTCAAGAATTGCAAGATTTTATTTTAAAAGCAATTTAAAAGAAGGAGATACATGATTACAGCAAAATTAAAACCCGATGAAATAAGCTCAATTATACGGGAAAAGATTGAAAATTTTGATTTACAGGTTGATATTAGCCAAGTTGGCAAGGTAACAAGTTATGCTGATGGTGTTGCTAAAGTATATGGTTTAAATGATGTTATGTCATATGAGATGATTGAATTTGATACGGGCGAGAAAGGCTTAGCACTTAATCTTGAAGAAGGCAGTGTCGGTATTGTTGTGTTGGGTAATGGTAAGGGAATTAAGGAAGGCACAACTGTAAAAAGATTAAATCGCCTTATGAAGATTCCAGTAGGTGATGGCATTGTTGGACGCGTTGTGGATACGGTTGGTGAGCCCCTTGATGGAAAGGGTGCAATAGAATCTACTGAATATCGCTTTATTGAACAAAAAGCACCGGGTATTATGCAACGAAAAAGCGTGCATGAACCATTACAAACAGGTATTAAGGCGATTGATGCACTCGTGCCTATTGGAAGAGGGCAAAGAGAGCTTATTATAGGCGATAGACAAACAGGAAAAACAACTGTTGCAATTGATACCATTATTAACCAAAAAGGACAAGGTGTTTATTGTATTTATGTGGCTATTGGACAAAAAGAATCTACCGTTGCTCAAGTTGTGCGTAAGCTTGAGGAACATGGTGCTATGGAATATACCGTTGTGGTAAATGCATCTGCTAGCTCAAGTGCCGCAATGCAATATCTTGCTCCATATTCTGGTGTTACGATTGGCGAATATTTTAGAGATAATGGGAAGCATGCACTTATTATTTATGATGATTTAACCAAACATGCTGTCGCATATCGCGAAATGAGTTTGATTCTAAGGAGACCACCAGGAAGAGAAGCTTTTCCCGGGGATGTTTTTTATATCCACTCTCGCTTGCTTGAACGTGCTGCAAAGCTAAGTGATGGGCTTGGGGCTGGCTCTTTAACTGCATTGCCAATTATTGAAACACAGGCTGGAGATGTTTCAGCCTATATTCCTACCAATGTTATTTCAATTACAGATGGACAAATATTTCTTGAAACGGATTTATTTAACTCTGGTATTCGTCCCGCGATTAATGTCGGCTTATCCGTATCTCGTGTTGGTGGTGCTGCACAAATTAAAGCAACAAAACAAGTAGCTGGAACATTGCGTCTTGATCTTGCACAATTTAGAGAGTTGCAAGCTTTTGCTCAATTTGCTTCAGATCTTGATGAATCGAGCAGAAGACAGCTTGAACGAGGACAAAAAATGGTAGAAGTGCTTAAGCAGGGTCCTTATAGCCCATTACCAATTGAGCGACAAGTAACTATTATTTATGCAGGAGCAAAAGGATTTTTAGATGATGTTCCCGCAAATAGAGTAGTGGATTTTGAGCAACAACTTTATCCTTTTATTGAGGCAAAATATCCAAGTCTTTTTGAAGATATACAAGCCAAGAAAGCATTGGATAAAGAAATAGAATCGTTGCTTAATAAGGCGTTAAGTGAGTTCCAAACAAGTTTTGCAATCTAATAAGGCATATCATGGCAAATGGATTAAAAGAAATTAGAAAGAAAATATCAAGCGTAAATAATACAAAAAAAACTACGCGTGCCATGAAGTTAGTTTCAACTTCCAAGCTTAAAAAAGCTGAAGAAATGGCAAGGAGAGCAAGAGTATTTGCAGACAAATTGAATGAAGTTTTCTATGATATGATGGCATGTATTAAGCAGAGTGGACTAACAAATATTGATAGTAAATTTTTCCATGACACAGAATCTCATGATACAAAGGTTGTTGATATTGTTTTTGTAACTGCTGATAAAGGTTTATGTGGTGGATTTAATAGCACTACCATGAAAGAGGTATTGCGTTTGCGTGATGAGTATGAGAGAAAAAAAATACAGGTAAGATTCCGCTGTATTGGTAAAAAGGGCAATGCTTTCTTTGCGTTTAATAATATTCCACTAGAAGCTAGTATAGGGGATTTAAGTGCATCTCCAGATTATGAACGTTCAAGTGCGTTTATTGGTGCGGTTGTTGATGATTTTTTATCTGGAAAAACACATGAGGTTATCATTGTACATAATGGCTTTAAGAATCTTATTGCCCAAGAATTAAAAAGTGTAAAAATTTTACCGCTTGTACCCGATGAAAATGCTTTGCAACGTGATGGTGGAATGCCGCATGCACTTAATATTTCTCCAGAAGATGAAGAAAATATGATTTTAGATGAGTTGGCAAAAAAGTATGTCGAATATAATATGTATTATGCTCTTGTAGATTCTTTGGCGGCAGAACATAGTGCAAGAATGCAGGCGATGGATGCGGCTACTAATAATGCAACTGAATTGGTAAAAACGCTTACCATTTCTTATAATAAGGCACGACAAGAGGCGATTACAACAGAATTGGTTGAAATTAATGCTGGTGTAGAAGCTATGAAATAAATATGTGAAAGGAGCATTAGGTTATGAATAAAATAGGTAAAATCACACAGGTTATGGGACCTGTTGTCGATGTTGAATTTGAAAATTATTTACCAGAGATTAATGAGGCACTTGATGTGCATTATAAGTTTGATACCGAAACGAAACAGCTTGTATTGGAAGTTGCCGCACATTTAGGTGATAATGTGGTACGCACCATTGCTATGGATATGACCGAAGGGCTTACTAGAGGACAAGAAGTTAAAGCTCGTGGTGCAGTAATTGAAGTGCCTGTTGGCGAAGAAGTATTAGGTAGAATATTTAATGTTATTGGTGAAGTTGTTGATGATGGAGAGCCGGTCCAAGCAACAATAAAATGGCCTATCCATAGAGAATCTCCAAGTTTTGATAACCAAAGCACAAAAACAGAAATGTTTGAAACGGGCATTAAAGTCGTTGATTTGCTTGCTCCATATTCAAAAGGCGGTAAAGTAGGTTTATTTGGTGGTGCTGGTGTCGGTAAAACTGTTGTTATTATGGAGCTTATCCATAATGTTGCATATAAGCATAGCGGTTATTCAGTGTTTGCTGGTGTTGGCGAACGCACAAGAGAAGGTAATGATCTTTATCATGAAATGAAGGAAAGCGGTGTTTTAGATAAAGTTGCACTTTGCTATGGACAAATGAATGAGCCGCCGGGTGCGAGAAATAGAATTGCTTTTACTGGTTTAACAATGGCAGAATATTTTCGAGATGAAAAAGGGCTTGATGTATTAATGTTTATTGATAATATATTCCGTTATGCACAATCTGGTGCAGAAATGTCTGCACTTTTAGGTAGGATTCCATCTGCAGTTGGTTATCAGCCTACACTCGCAAGTGAAATGGGTAAATTGCAGGAACGCATTACTTCTACAAAGAAAGGCTCTATTACTTCTGTGCAGGCTGTTTATGTGCCAGCAGATGACCTTACTGACCCAGCACCCGCATCTGTTTTTTCGCATCTTGATGCAAAAACAGTGTTAAATAGAAAAATTGCTGAAAAAGGCATTTATCCTGCTGTGGATCCGCTTGATTCTAGTTCGAGAATTCTTGATCCGCAGGTTGTTGGTGAGGAGCATTATAAAATTGCAACAGGTATCCAACAGGTATTGCAAAAATACAAAGATTTACAAGATATTATTGCATTGCTTGGCATGGATGAGTTATCAGAGGAAGATAAACGCACGGTAGAACGAGCAAGAAAAATTGAGAAGTTTTTATCACAACCATTTTTTGTTGCTGAGGTTTTTACAGGTAGTCCGGGTAAATATGTAAGTTTGCAAGAAACGCTTGAAGGTTTTAAGGGTATATTAGACGGCAAGTATGATCATATTCCAGAAAATGCTTTCTATATGGTAGGCAATATCCAAGAAGTGCTTCAAAAAGCAGAGGATATGAAACAAGCTAATAAATAAGGAGTGAAATATGCAAGATTTCCAATTAGATATTGTTACTCCTTATGGTGAGATTTTTAATGGTAGGGTTTTATCTGTTTATCTACCCGGAAAACAAGGGGAGTTTGGAGTTTTGCCCGGACATTGTGATATGTTGGCACTCTTACAAACCGGTGTTATTGATATTCGTTCAGAAACAGAGCATGATCTTGTGGCAATAAATTGGGGTTATGTTTCTATAAGTGATAATAAGGTAAGTGTATTGGCTGATGGTGCTGTATGTGTGCATTGTGGCGTTCATGGTAAAGTATCAAAAGCCTTGGAACAAGCAAAAAAACTTTTAGAGGATGCATCTAGTGATACTTCTATGATTGCAGGAGCATTACGCAAGCTTGATGAAGCAAAGTAGCTATTAGGGTGAGTAGGAAATCCTAGCTATTTATTCTATATTAACTATAGCATAATTTATGTTGCTAGTCTTTTAATAATGTTAATACAATTTTTAGTTCATTGGCATAATGGTATTTGATTGTATTTAATTAGTTCTAAAAGCATGAAGTGTGGCGTATATATTTTTGTAATATTATTAATATAGAAGTCGCTAGGTATCGTTTTGTAGTTTTTTTATACAACATTTATTATTGTATTTTGCTAGATTTTTATAATTGCCATGTTGGCATAATAATTTTTTGCAATACATAATAGATTAATACATTTAAGCAAAAAGATATTTAAATGCAATAATTACCCAATATTATTTGTTGCTTGAGCTATAAAAATACTTGCAATATTTTTTATAGTTTTACTAAAAAATGATTTCTATTGAAATTTTGTTTAGATTTTAGGGGTTAGATATAAAATATAGCATATGTTGCTTACATGTTTATATAAATCCAAACATATTAATTATTTTTAAAAAGGATTTATGTATTAGTTGTATAGTTATCTTGCCTAATATGTTATATTGCTGTGCATCTTATTGCCAATTTTAATTTATATTATTTACTTTTATTGTTTTTTTGGGTATAAAGATAGATATGTGATTGTTGTAGATAATACCGCTATTTATGGAAATTTTAGTAAATGCTTTAGTTATTTTGCACATAGCATTTATGTAATTGTTTTTACCCCTCCCCCTTAAGAATCTAGTTTTAAGAATACATATAGTTTAATATAATCTATATAATATAAATAATAACCAATACACACACATATATATAATACAAATCTATATCTATATATCTAATAATAAATATTAAATAAACATAAATAAGTATAAATAAACATAATAACATATATCCCCACCAATTACCCACATAAACACTGCAATATCTTACCACTAACCCACATTATTATAAAAAATGAAAAAATTATTATCATTTAAGCTTTATT
>JARHZY010000181.1 GCA_029264655.1 Helicobacter sp.
CACCATAAGTAAGCAAAAGACATGCAAGGATTGTAACAATAATTTTTTGTCGTAATGAAAATTCAATAATCTTTGTAAGCATAACTATTGTTCCTTCATACATACCACTTTAATATGTTGTGGTATTACTATTGAAGTTACAATATATTGTCTATTTAAAATATGGCACATACACCATATAGACTTATTTATTGTTGTTTCTGTGGCGTATTTAGAATTTTGTAGCAGGATATTACTAATCAATGGAATGTTCTTTTGAAATAACCACTCTTTAAGACTTTGGGCTTGAGTGTAGTAGTTTGGCATCCCTACTATCAGCTTTTTATATACTACTTCTTTTTTATCTGGTTTTGGTTTATATAATAGTTTGCTTATTGGGCTTTGTAAAAGCTTAAAGTTGGCAAATTCTATCTTTTGCAAACAAAGCATTTGTGCTATTTGTCTGCATATTATGGCATTTTTCTTTTGCAAAACATATATATATGCCATTGTGTTTGTAGGTGTATAGGAAAAAAGTGAAACCAACATTACAATTATATCAGTGAGCATGACCACCTCCGCCATCTTGTCCCAATCCTGCCATAGCACCCTTTAATAGAACAAGAGAGCCTTTGGCTATTTTTACACCGATTTTCAATCCATTGCCCTCCACAACAGCAGCTCCATCGCGTTCCTCCAAAAGAGTGATTGGTATAGGCTGGAATCCATTATCTATTTGCATAAATGCAAGGTAATCATTATCATATTTAATCCAACAATCATCTGGTATTACAACTGCATTGCCCCCTACAGCACCTGCAATATAAATTTCAACAATTTCTCCAACACGAAAACTTTTTGCTTCAACGCGTGCTACTGCACTAATAGTATTTGTTTGTTTATCAATAACACTTGAAATACTTTCAATAATACCTATTTTATCACCTTTATCATTAAATACAGAGAATCCTTGTTGCACACTTTTGGCACGATTTTGTGGCACGCGTATGCGTAAAAGCACATTATCATTATCAGGTTTTGCAATCCTAATATAAGGTGTAAAAGCCGGTATTTTTTGTCCAATTTGCGTTGGAACGACACTTAAAGTGCCACTACCGCTTGCCCTCACCAAAAAACCATATTGTCCTCTTGGATTATCTGGATTAATACCAAAAATATTAAATGATGAACGGATCTCATTCATCTTTAATCTTAATTCATTCATTGTTAAATAGCTTGTTTGGTATGCCCTTTGAGATATAACACCTTGACGAAACAACTCTTTATCTTTATGTTCGACCTCTTGTGCTATTTGGAATCTACTATGTGTGTTTTGTAGAGAAAAATAAAGCTCACTTAATGCATTAGAACTAATTTCTGCAATTGGCTCTCCTTTTTTAACACTCTCACCAGCCCTTTTATAGAGATTCACCACAACAACTTCAAAGCTTGAGTTTTGTGTATATCCATCTTTATCATCAAAATCTACAACTGCGGAAAATGGCACACCACGTTCATTAGAAGTATTTTTAATCGTAAAGATTCCAATACCCATTGCCTTTATTTCAGAATCTTTCAACACTACTGGTGCATATTTTGCAGTTTCTGCATAAAGTTGCATAATTAATAATAAACTTAATGGTATCATATACCGCAAGGCTTTTTGCCATATTGTTGTTTTCTTACACCCCATATTATACCTTTCAATATCCTTAAATTATATCCCTAGTTTATCTTAGTAAAACTCTCGCCTAATGTTTCTTCTAAGAGTGCAACCAAGTCAATATATTTTATTCTTGAATTTACAAGTGCAATTTGAGAATCTACAAAAGCATTTTCTTGTGTAATATACTCAAAAAGCGTAACTTGCTGTGCTTCATAACCCAAACGATTAAGCTCTGCTAAGTGCTGTTTTACTTGTGCATTTTGCTGTGCAATATCAATATATTTTTTCTGTAAGGCAAGTTCTTGGAGGTATGCTTTTGCTTTAATGGCAATTTGTTTTTTAGTAATAATTGTTTTTGCTAAAGTACCAGATTCTAATGCCATATATTTTGCTTTTAAATGAGATTGTTTTTTTGTAACAGGCAGTGGGATTGTTGTTTGCAATGATGGATTATAGCTTGAGAGTGAATGGTTTATACCAATACCTACTTCTAAATTACCCCAAAGATTCTGACCTTCGTATTGTGCGAGTGTTTTGTATTCTTTTGTCTGTAAGTCCAAAATCGCTGTATAAAGTGAAGATTGCAATTTCTGTTCTAATGTGTTTTGTGGTATATTAATAAACTGAAAACCTAAACCCTTAATAATAATTTCATCATGTTTTTCTATATCATTATCATGATTTGTATCTTCGATACTATGCAATTCTTGTTCAATAGTATATATCATATTCGTATTATCTTTATTGGTTGCAATATGTGCATAATGTTGTTTATCAAGCCCCATAAGTATAAAGAGATTTTTCTGTAACTCTAAAAGCTCATTACGCACAGCAACACTTGCTAGAGTAGAGTCAAGATATGCTCCCTGAAAGCTTACATAATCTTTTTTACTAATACTCCCTCCCTCAAGTCGTTTTTTTGCAATATATAATAATTTCAAAAAATTTTCTTCTCGTTTAAGATAGTAGCGGTATTTTTCTTTTGTTGCTACATAGGTTAAATAAATGCGTTTTGCGTTAATAAAATTTATATTGCGTAAAAGATTATGTGTTTTTTGATATTGCTCACCCTTCGTATGCAAGCTTTGCTTTAAAAGTGCATTGACCCACCAAAGTTTTGGTTTAGCGACAAGTGCCATATCCCATTCAGTTCCAAATTGTCCATTTTGTTTTGCTGTATTGCCACTAGCTTCTATAGTCGGATATTCCCATGCAATGCTTGATTTCCGCTCTGCAATCATACTTTCAAATTGTGCTTTATTATCAATAAGCGTTATCGCATTTTTATCAATAGCCTTTACAAATTCTTGTAATTCAAAGCTTTGTCCAAAAAGCTGTGTATGGCATATAAAAAAAATACCAATAGTATATATATGCTTTTTTATGAAATCTTGCAATACCTGCACCATCACTCCCTTGTGCTACTTTTATCTATACTATGATAATGATGAAAGATTTTATTGTTTTATATTAAAATTCAATAACAAGTAAAAATTTTAAATTTTTTATTCTATTATAAAAAAGTCATTTTTTTACTAATTTGTTTAAAATTTATAAAAATATTTATAGAAGCAAGCAATGCTATATAAACAGATTCCTTAGAATCTAAAATAAAGATTTTATAATTATGCAACAATGCAAAAGTATAAAATTAGTCATATATCGATTCAGAAAGAATATTTTTATATATTTACTTGTATAAGTTTATAATCTCAATTACCATCAAAATAGAGCTATAATATATTGAAGTATTAGGCATTTCGTGTATAAAGTATTGTTGATTTTATTGTTACATATTGCATTTACTAAGAATTTGTATGATTTAGGGGGGATTGGGTAAGTTTGGGATTTATGGCATAAATATTGATGCAAAATATAGTAAGAATATGAGATTTCCTATTTGCAGTGCATAGAAGTTTTTACTAGTAGGTGCTAGTCTTAAATACAATATGAGCAACAAATTTTGATACCTAAGTTTAATGTAAAAGAAATTGGATATTCACCAATTACTTCTAAAATATAGGTAATTATTGAAGCATAGATGAATTAAATCAAGCAAGTATTATAA
>JARHZY010000054.1 GCA_029264655.1 Helicobacter sp.
TGGTATATTTAAACTTAGCGAAATAGTGTGTAAAAATACATGTGTTAGTTTGATGGAGCTTAAACTACCAACACCCCTTGCATAGTATATGGATTCAATATTTTTAAAATTTGCAAGAAATTGAATAACTTCTTTACAATAAAAATATAATGTCTTTATATACGTGTAATTATCTGTGCATTTTTCATTACAATAAATAATCCTAAAATCTATACCTTAAGCATTGTTTCTTGATTTTATGGTAATTGATGCTAACCATTTATTGCATTAAAAACAAAACGAAGCAATTATGTATATTAATTTTGTATCGGAATGAAAAAGAATGTATCATAATGCTTAACTTTTAAATGGATAAAAAATAATTTTATGTTAGAATCTTTATAAATAAACACTATATTATTGAAGGATTTTTATGCTTTTTTTTGTGCCTACGCCAATAGGAAATTTAGCGGATATAACATTGCATACCCTCGAAGTATTTAATCGTTGTGCCATTGTTATATGTGAAGATACTCGTATAACAAAAAAACTACTTTCACTATTATTACATAACCCACTAATACAACAATATTATCCAAATATAGCACCACATAAAAAGCGTTTTATGAGTTTTCATAGCCATAATCAAGAGCAATTTTTATCACATCTTACATCCGATTTTTTTACATGCGATATTGTGTTTTGTACAGACGCTGGTATGCCAAATATCAGCGATCCCGGTGCTTTATTATTACGATATGCACGCGAACATAGTATAGCATATGAAATTGTGCTTGGTGGTAGTGCATTTAGCCATGCATTTGTACATAGCGGTTTGGAAGGAGGATTTTTCTTTAGCGGCTTTTTACCACATAAGCAACACGAACGGCAAATGCATTTAAAGAACTTACTTGAATACCATGCTACAATGCATCTTATTATTTATGAGAGTCCAAAACGGCTTAGAGAATCTTTACAAGATATAGATTCCATAATGCCCCATGCTATTATTTTTCTCTATAAAGAGCTTACTAAGCTTTATGAAACTGAAATAATAGGGAATGCACAAACTATACTTGCACAACTACCACCTCACATTAAAGGTGAATATTGCATGGTTATTGAAAAAAATTGCAAAGATAATGCCCTATTGCATTCTATAGAAGCACAACAGATTCTAAAATTGACACAAGAAGATATTTTAACACTTGATATACATCCAAAACAAAAGGCTAAAATGTTGGCAAAAATAAGCACAAAAAGTGTAAAAGAATGGTATATGTTACTCATGAATGATAGAAGAGAATAAAAAATAATAAAGTTTTATATCTTTTTACTCACTTTTTATAATGAATTAAGTTGATTTTTTATACAATTTACAGATAGTATTCTGAATTTTTGTAAAAAGGGAAAATTATGGTGAATTTTAAAAGTATGGTGCATTTCATGCAGCAAAAGACTAATCAGGTTAGCACGCATGTATTTACTCGTTCTGCAATTTGTGCTACAAAGGGCAAATTTGGTATTATGCCAATATCGCGTATTTTTGTATTAGGTGGCATATTAATGTCTTATGCACATGCTGGTGGCAAGGCTGATGATTATATGCGTACTTCTATTTCAAATTTATTTGATAATCCAAGTAAATTTGAATGCGATGGAAGTGAACGGAGTGCAATTTGTACTATTGATCGCTATGAACTTAGTGGCACAGATAATTTTATATTGCGTAATTATAGATATACGCTTGACTACAAAGATAGCAGAGTTATTGAACGCGTAAGTGGTAACATTGATACGCCAAGTCATTATGATTTAAAATTCTTTATGCCAAAGCATTTTGAATGCACAGATTTTACTCAAATATATAACGAAAAACATCAAGTTAATGAGCAACTTGTTTGCACAATCAATAGCGATACATATCGTTTATGGTTCCGCTTACGTGCCAATGCACATGCATCTGCATTTACAAATATGGATTCTATGTCCTTATTGCAAAAAAGCACAACTTTTTTGCATAATGTAGCACAGCAAATGTCAGTCGCTGACAATAAAGAAAAACTTGCAGATACAATGGCAAATATAAAAGATATGCTCCATACAATCGATGTAAATCTTTATGGCATTGATATTGCGATTACAAAACCTAAATTGCCACAAAAAATTTATGAATATATGTTTGCTGATATGATTGCTGAATCTGATGATGCTTCAGTGCATGCACAGGATAGATATAATCAAATCGCACATACAATTTATAATTCTGGTGTAGGATATATTTATGGTAATGCAATGGGGTATGTATGGGGTAATGATACAATTGATTTACGTACAAAAGAAAGTTTAAACAAGCTTTTTACAACATTGCGAGATTCTGCGATGCTTGATTCTAATATCCGCACTATTTATATTACTATTGTTAATCGCACAAATAAAGGCTTTAATCTTGGACGTGCATTTAATAAAATTACACAAGAAGCAGAAAGTTTTAGCAAGCTTGACAAAGAAAAAGCTGGACAAACTTTAAATCTCTTTAATGGTGATGTGTTTAATCGTTATCGCATTGAAGTTGAAGCTGCACGTTTTAAACAACATAGCAACTAAACCTATGTAACATTTATAAATATGCTATTTGTGTAGCATAAAGAAAATGATTGCAGTATATGCATACTATCTATAGTAGCTATACTCAATCTTATATTTAATCCACTCTTTTTAATTTTCAATACAAATTAAGGATATTTTTATGAAATTAAGTGAAGCACTCAATAAGGCTTTTGGGACGCATGTTGTAGTCCATAGCAATATCACAAATGACTTTGTATTAGAGGGATTAGCCCCATTAGAATCTGCCACACAACACCAAGTGAGCTATATCCAGCAAGAACAATATATAAAGGATTTAAAAGATTCTAAAGCAGGTGCAGTGCTTATTAAAGATTCCATAAAAGATAAAGTGCCTACTCATATGCAACCGCTTGTTGTAGATAACCCGCATTTAGCATTTGCTTTGCTTTCGCAGTTATTTGCAAAAGGAGATTTTATTGCAAAACCACATACAGATTCTGTAATTGACAAAACCGCTTCTATTGCAGCAAATGTTGTATTAGGCAAACATGTATCTATTGGAGCACATACAATGATTATGCCCGGCGTAGTGATTGCTGATAATGTCAGTATTGGCTCTTACTGCAAGATTTATCCCAATGTAGTTATTTATCGTGAAAGTATAATAGGTGATAGGGTGCTTATCCATGCTGGCAGTGTAATTGGCAGTGATGGTTTTGGATATGCACAAAATGCTCTTGGCGAACATACAAAGATTGAACACAATGGACGCACTATTATTGAAGATGATGTGGAAATCGGGGCAAACAACGTAGTTGATAGGGCTGTATTTGGTGAAACGCGTATCAAAAAGGGTAGTAAAATTGGACATAGTTGCGTAATTGCACACAATTCTATTGTAGGTGAGCATTCTTTGCTTGTTGCTCAAGTAGGCTTAGCGGGTTCTACTACTACGGGACGCAATGTTGTCTTAGGGGGTCAGGTTGGCACAGGAGGACATGTGCATATTGGGGATTTTACACAAGTTGCAGGTAGAGGGGCTGTTTCTAAAAACTTACCACCAAAAAGTAAATGGGGTGGACATCCAATCATGCAGCTTGATGAATGGATGAAATTTTATGTAAATTTACGTCGCATGCTTAAAGAGCGAGATAAATCATAGTCATTTAGTTTTTTATATCCATATGAAACATAATATTCATACCATATAAGCTAAATTGCTCTGTTTTTAAGTAGTATAATCCCTATCTAAAGCAAACACTTACTTTATATAATATAAAAAGCTTTTTTATCTCATTCATTTGGATACTTTTTGCCATTATATGAAATTATGCTTATTCCACCTAAATCTCAAAAAAATAAGACTTTATACTCTGTTTGTTAAGTCTTTAATTTAATAAAAATTATTATAAAATTTTAAATTATCTATCATCTTAACATGCCAATAGCGTGCAAACATTGCATTCAATGTGATTGTATAACAATAATATGGCAATTCATATTAGCACCAACATCAATCATTATTGAAAAAATTATTGCTACTAAAACAAATATAGTTGCAACATTCATATATAAAGTATTTCAAGCATCATTTACCAATATATTCCGACTAGTCGTATTTTATTTGGTATCTATATTGGCTAATTTCATAGATTTTAAAAATCTATCCATTTCTTTTAAAGCTTTTATGTATTCTAACCTAAACATTCATGTATATATGGTATTTAGATTGCCTATCCCATCAAAAGATATAGTTATTCATTACCTATCATTCAATAATTCACTAATAAATTACTTAGTAAAATAGTATCTATTTTATATTGTTATTAATCTATCAATCATAACTTCTTGCAAGATATAACAAAAAGATAATACATTGTATCTATTTTAATAACGATACAGCTCATTATAAGAAGAATTTTTTATTTAAAACACTACTAAAATCCCTAATATTAAAGAGTTAGCATAAGGAATATGTATTATTTACTATATAATCGTTAATTCCAACAAGAAAAGTTTATATATGCCATAAATGCAAGGCTTTTTGCCATATGATTTAGCTTTGATGATGAACTTTTCTTAAAATAGCACCAAGTCTATTTTATTTAAGCGAGATTTACTAGCAATCCCATTGTATCAATAATAATTACTTCTAGTAAAGATAAATTCCTCCTGAGTATCCATAACAATATTATATATAAACCTACCATGTAATTACATTAAAATGATTGCAATTTTAAAGCATTATGTTGTATGGCATAGGAATTCCATAACAGCCATGCGGATTTTCACACCATTTTGCACCTGCATAAGCACTTTACAACACGGACTTGCAAGCACCTCATCATCAATATCAATATTACGATGCACAGGACCGGGATGCAATACAATAATATCACGATTGCCAATTAATTCTTTTGTGATACAGAATCTATTTGCATAATCTTTTAAACTTCCATAGATTTGTGTATTGTGCCGCTCTGTTTGTGTGCGTAATGCCATAATCATATCTATTTCATCAATCACATCATGTAAATTATGTGCAGTTTGAATGCGTGTTTTATAAAGAAAGTGCGGTGGAGCAACAAGCACAATTTGTATGCCAAAGCGAGTTAGTAACTCAATATTACTATTTGCTACACGCGAGTTCTTAATATCCCCAACAATTGCAATTTTCTTTCCTTTTAGCATTTCAAGTCCATATAAGCAATCATTATTGCCAAAATGGTTTGCCATTGTGTAAAGGTCAAGTAATGCTTGTGTTGGATGTGCATGTGCCCCATCACCTCCATTAATAACAGGGCATGAAGTAAAATGTGCTAAAAAATTTGGTGCTCCAGCACTTTTATGTCGCACAATAATGCCATGTGGTTGCATAGCATTGAGTGTTGCTGCAGTATCTGCCATGCTTTCACCTTTGGCTGTGGAGCTTTTTGCTACATCAAGGCAAATCACTTCGCCACCAAGATTTTTTATTGCTATTTCAAAACTACTAAGCGTGCGTGTAGAATTTTCAAAAAATATAGTAATAAAGCGTTTGCCTTTTAATATTGCTTTATTATCTGTCATTTTAGCAGTGCGTTGGAATATATGTTTTATCTCTTCTGTGCTTAGATCAGTAGTTTGTATGAGATGGCGAATATTCATGTTTTTACCTTAAAAATTTAGATTTCTATCACTTATTATAACAAATTTGCTAGAATACCAAGTAAATTCTTGTAGAAAGCAGCACATGCCAACAATAATATCTCATTTTTTTTTATCATTTTTCTCACTCTTTTTTTGTATATCTTTTGCAGGTTGTGCAACATATTTTTCAAAATCTGCTTTTTTAGAAGCCCCACCCGAGTTGCTTGCACAAAATAGCCGTATTGTGCTACTTGCATCAAATGATGAGAAATTAAAAATTGTAGCAAGATTAACATATTTAAATGATCTTGATAGTAGTATTTATAATGGTCGTGAATACTTCTTTTTAGAAATATTCAATGATGATGAATATGTGGTATTACCAGAATCTATGCAACTTACTATGTTTGGACGCAAACCACTATGGATGCGTTCTATAGAAGAACGCGAATTTGATGATTTGCTTACACTATACAATACTATGTCAAATGCTTACCTTATTGCATTCAACACGCCTTCTGTCTTTGAACGCAAGCGTATGCAAATTAAACTTTCAGTTCAATCTTTTCAGCCTGCAGTATTTGATTTTTCTTATGTTATATTAGATTCAAAATTATAATAATTTTATACCACACAACACCAAAAACTTCAGAATCTTATACACCAAAAATAAGATTTTTCATGATACAATAACACTTTGCATATTGAAATAAAATAATGTCGCATTAAAGGAATATAATGAAGCTTGATAAAATTGCAAACCTTGCTTCTACAATGATTGCAGATATTGATAGCACACAAGCATTAACTCTATATAAGCATTTAGAAACAGGCAAAATGCTACGCTCTAAACTCGTTTTAAGTATTATTGATACAGAAGAGGCATATAGGCTTTGTGCAATTATTGAATTAATACAGAGTGCTTCATTACTACATGACGATGTGATTGATTCAAGCGATTTGAGAAGAGGCAAACCAAGTCTTAATGCACAATTTGGCAATAAAAATGCAATTATGCTTGGCGATATATTGTATTCGCGCGCATTTTATGAGTTAGCCAATTTTCCACAACATATTGCCCAAACACTTTCTCAAAGTGTTGTGCAATTAAGCGTTGGTGAATTAGAAGATGTGAATTTAGAAGAATCTTTTAATATAGATGAAGCTCAATATCTCACAATGATTGGGCATAAAAGTGCTAGCTTAATTGCAGCAAGTGCGAAATGTGCAGCTCTTTTAAAACATGAAGATTCCCATCAAATGTATTATGAATATGGTTTTCATCTTGGTATGGCTTTTCAAATTATAGATGATATTTTAGACATTACGCAAAAAAGCAGTCATCTTGGCAAACCAGCACTTAATGATTTTAAATCAGGGAAAACAACATTACCCTATATTTACCTTTACCATACATTAGCAAAAGAAAAACAAGAATGGCTAAAATCATTATTTAAGCAAGAATTAGATTCTAGTCAGATAGAGGAATTGCAATCCCTACTTTTACAAGAACCATTGCAAAAAGCACGGCAAAAAGCATTAGAATATGGGAATGTAGCCCTAAATCTTGCTCATAAACTCAATAATCATAAACTTTATTCTATTGTCAATGCCATGATTGAACGCGATTTTTAGACTAAAGGAATATAATGTATGCAGTTATAAGCTTTTCGCATAAAAATACAAATGTAGATTTAAGAGAGCAATTACATTTTAATGATACCGATAATATTGCATTGTTAAAAATATTACACAATATACAAGGGGTTAGTGAATCTATATTACTTACAACTTGCAATCGTTGTGAAATATATATCTATTTGCAAGATATAACAAACATGAATAAAACAATAAAACAATATAAATATTATGAAGACTTTATCCAACAACCATTAGATTCTGATATTGATACTTATGCAATATATATTTGCCATGAAATTATTGCTGCACTCGCACATTTTAAAGGTATCACGCCAAATATTTTACATAGTAATGCCTATATTGCATTGCAAAGCCATGCTGTGCATCATGTGTTTTGTGTTGCAAGTTCATTAATGTCAGTAGTTATTGGTGAAACGCAAATTAGTGGGCAAATGAAAGCTGCTTATAAACTAAGCTATGATAATAATCTATGTGCCAAAGCATTAACAAGATTATTACATTTTGCATTTCGTTGTGCAGCCCAAGTACGCACACTCACAGATATTTCGAAAAATCCTGTTTCTGTTGCCTCTATTGCTATTAATGTTGGACTTGATTACTTGCAAAATGAGCAACAAATAGATTGCAAAAATAAGCCTAAGGCTAATATTCTTGTTGTTGGGGTAGGAGAAATGGGATTGCTCTGCCTTAAGAATCTCATTAAACATGATGTTGCAATTACACTTTGCAATCGCACAAAAGCAAATGCACAAGAATTATTGCATGCACATAATCTCACACATATTGTTTCATTACTTGATTTTACAGAGTTAAAGCAATGTATTAATAATTATGATATGATTTTCTTTGCTGTCGCAGGTGGTGCTATGATAACACATGATGCACTCCAAATAAAACAAAAAAAACGCATATTTTTTGATCTTTCAATACCAAGGAATCTCACATTCGATACAGCACAACTACAAGCATTAGGATATGACAATATTGAAGTAATTTGTGTTGATGATTTAAAAAATAAAGCTATAGCACATGTCAATGCACGCAAAGAAAGTGCAAAAATGGCAATGGGTATAGTTGGGCAATTCGTTCTTGATTTTGAACATTGGCTCTCTGGACTTGGAGTGAATCCTGTTATTAAGGCAATGCGCTATCAAGCTAAACTTGCAAGCCATAAAGAAATTAATCGTGCTATCAAAAAAGGTTTTATACCAGAAGCCTTACGTGATAATGTTGAGAAACTATTACATAGTGCCTTCAATGAATTTTTACATACTCCAACAATGAAAATTAAAGCAATGGCAGATGATGAGACAGCAGATTCTATGCTTGAAACAATTGCAAATCTATTTGGCACACAAGATGGAATCTTACTTAATCGTTATAAATGTGAATATGATACCACAAAACATTGATTAAAAATAGAAACGCCCTGCATTAATGCAACATACTTTAAGCGATAGTATTATTGTTAAAGCCTATTAACCATTGATGAATGAGACTAAAGTAAAACAACTAAACATGCATACTAGAATCTTTAATATATAATAAAATGTCTTTAAGCATTAATGATAATATAAAGCTATAGGAGTTATTATTTAGTATAATATAGAGGGCAAATTCTACTATTCCTATATTGCTTTATTCTATATACAGACTAAAAATTTATTAAAAACTTAGAATCTATTTCTAGTTTTTTCATTTAGATTTAAAGTATATTTTTATATTTTTATAGGGATAACATAACTATTAACATACAATTACTATATTTTATAATATTTATAGATTGAACAAAAATTTATACTAACATTACTGCAGTGCCCTATATAGAAATTTATAGTTTGCAAAGTTCTATTAAGCTATATAAGAGAATTAATTATAATTTTTTTCTCATACCACGCTTCTTTTATAAACGACACAAAACTAACAAATGCCACCAATAAAAATGCAAATTGCCCCACTCAAAGATAATATAAAAGAATTTTTACTTAGAAATCTATTTAAATATAAACCGCATGCAATGTATTATAAACTGCTAAATATACAAGTAGTATCTCTTATGAAAATAATAAAAAGCTCCTATTTATGTATCTGTAATTCATAAATATGGAATTTATAGAAATCTATTTTATATATATTGAATTATATGATATACAAAAAAATATTTTATTATATTAAACTTATTTTATACTTATACTTTTTAACATTGTTATAATAAATATAGTATCCTTAGGTGGATTTTTATCTTACTTTATGTATTTACAATACTATTTAATACATTTTAATATCTAAGTTGCTTATAAAAACAATAACTTCATAATATTTACTTCTTATTGCTATTGTATTGAATTTTTAGGGCTTTATTCATCTATAGTGTCGCATAAACCATTGTAATGCTTTATGATAAAATCATTATTACGCAAACAATGCTCTTTGTTTATCAGCTTTTCTACAACACCTTAAATATGTAACTTTTTATTAATATCAAAAGTTACATTCATTTGTAGCAATAGATTCTAAAAAATATAACTGCGTTATTATAGAAAATATGCCATTATTTAGCAATACATAAATATCTATTATTTTTAACTTGTTTTATTATCTAAGTTTTTAGGATTAATTGAATGTGTTATATAACTCTTTATCCCATAATCCTAATTAAACAAAAATAAACCCTACAAGC